>DASYTI010000001.1 GCA_036002485.1 Candidatus Methylomirabilota bacterium
GTCCCGCACCGCCACCCCGCTGTACTTCGTGTGCAGCACCTTCGTGATCGCCGAGGTCAGCGTCGTCTTCCCGTGGTCGATGTGCCCAATCGTCCCAATGTTCACGTGCGGCTTCGACCGATCGAATTTCGCCTTGGCCATCCTTGGCTCGCCTCCCTAGTCCTTCCGCCGTTCGGCCCGCCCTGCGTGTTCGTCCCAAGAGATGGAGCCCATGTCCGGGATTGAACCGGAGACCTCGCCCTTACCAAGGGCGTGCTCTGCCAACTGAGCTACATGGGCGTGGATCACATGCCTCGTTGCTTCTCCGGATGTCGGAAGCCCAGAGGCTGGAGCCCAAGTGGAGCGGGAAACGGGATTCGAACCCGCGACCCCCAGCTTGGAAGGCTGGCGCTCTACCGCTGAGCTATTCCCGCACTCCCTCTCGGCGCGAAACCCTTCGCCCCAGAAAATGGTGGGGAGAGGAGGATTCGAACCTCCGAAGGCGTTCGCCAGCAGATTTACAGTCTGCCCCCTTTGGCCACTTGGGTATCTCCCCGCTGGTTCTTCAGACTGTAACCCCTTGAAATGTCTGGCGCTGGCGGGAGGATTTGAACCCCCGACCCACTGCTTACAAGGCAGTTGCTCTACCCCTGAGCTACGCCAGCAGTCGCAAAACTTCACTTTAGTTTCGAGGTACCTGGAAGTCAAGACATTTTTGCCTGTTTAGCCACCCGCTGACGCTGGACTTCGTAGCAGAGGATTGCGGCCGCTGCCGAGACGTTCAGGGAATTGGTCCGGCCCCGCATCGGGATGCTGGCCAGGAAGTCGCAACTCTTGGCCACCAGGGGTCTCAGCCCGGGACCCTCGCCACCGAGAACCAGGCACACGGGGCCGGTCAGGTCTATTTCCCACGGCGCCTGACCCCCCCGGATCGTCGACCCCACCACCCAGAGGCCCTCTTTCTTCAATATTTCAAGAGATTGCACGAGATTCGTCTCCCGCGCAACAGCCAAATGCTCAACAGCCCCCATGGCCGACTTGGCCGCAGCCCCCGTGAGCCCGGCCGCGTGGTGCTTGGGCACGATCGCCCCGTGCGCTCCCGTCGCCTCGGCCGATCTGAGAATCGCTCCGAGATTTCTCGGATCCTGGACCTGATCGAGAACGAGGAAGAAGGCCGGCTCCCCACGCTGCCCAGGAATGACAAGGAGCTCCTCGAGAGAAGCGTAGGTTGCCTCGGCGACGCGCGCCACCACGCCTTGATGGTGCGGCGTGCCCGCCATGGCCGTCAGCTGATCGCGCGTGCGGAAAGAGATCTTCACCCCCCGACCGCGCGCGAGCGTCACGAGATCCTGCAGGGCGGGTCCCCTGCCCTCGGAGAGCACGGCCACTTCCTCGACGCGTCGACTCTGGGCCCGCAGGAGCTCGAGCACCGGATTGCGCCCGAAGAGCGGCGTCTCCTCGCGGGCGTCGGCGCTCACGGAGATAGCGTCCAGGTCGTGCCGTCGCGCGTGTCCTTGAGGGTGACACCGAGCCTCACGAGCTCGTCACGAAGGCGATCGGCCTCGGCGAAGTCACGCTGCTTGCGTGCCTGCTCGCGGAGGTAGACGAGGGATTCCACGCGCGCCTTGAGCTGCGGATCCACGGGCGCGTGGGCTCGCGCGCCGGTCTCGAGCAGCCCCAGCACGCGCCCGAGGGTGACGAGCTCGCCCACGCCCATGAGAAGCGGGCCCGCCCCGATTCGGCCCTGCTCGAGCTGCGCCCGCGCGCCCTGAAGGAATCGCGCGAGGTCGAAGAGGACACCGAGGGCCTGCGGCGTGTTGAAGTCGTCGTCCATGGCCGCCTCGAAGCGCTGGCGATGCGCGGCGACCTCATCGAAGAGGCCGCCGTCGGGGCCGGGCTTCGGCGTGCCCTTGCTGGCGATGCGCTCGGCCTCCTCGACGAGAGCCCGCAGGCGGCCCAGGGCCTTGGCGGACTCGCTGACTCGCTCGTCGGCGAACTCGAGCGGGTGACGATAGTGAGTGCCGAGAAAGTAGAGCCTCAGGGCCTCAGGCGCGTGGCGCTGGACCATGTCCTTGATCCAGAGGGTATTGCCGAGCGACTTGGACATCTTTTCCGACGCGAGATTCACGAAGCCGTTATGGGCCCAGCAGCGCACAAAAGGCTTGCCCGTCGCGCCTTCGGACTGGGCGATCTCGTTCTCATGGTGAGGGAAGATCAGATCTTCGCCCCCGCCGTGGAAGTCAAAGCTCTCGCCCAAGTACTGCATGGCCATGGCGGAGCACTCGATGTGCCAGCCCGGCCGCCCGGGACCCCACGGCGAGGACCACGAGGGCTCGCCAGGTTTCGCGGCCTTCCACAGCGCGAAGTCGAGGGGGTCGCGCTTGCGCTCGTCGACGTCGACGCGGGCGCCCGCCTCCAGCTCGTCGAGGTTCTTGCCCGAGAGCTTTCCATACGAAGGGAAGCGGCGCACCTCGAAGTACACGTCGCCGTCCAGCCCGTAGGCGGTTCCGCGCTTCAGCAGCCGCTCGATGAGCTCGACCATCTGCGGGACATGCTCGGTGGCCTTGGGCTCGACATCGGGCGGCCTGATCCCGAGCGAGGCCATGTCCGCCCGGTATTCGGCAATGTAGCGCTCCGAGATAACCGTGGCCTCCACGCCCTCCTCGTTGGCGCGGCGGATGATCCGGTCGTCCACATCGGTGAAGTTCTTGACGAACGTCACCTTGAGCCCCTTGAAGGCGAGATGCCGGCGGATGATGTCGAAGGCCAGCGCGCTGCGCGCATGCCCGATATGCGAGAGATCGTAGACGGTGACCCCGCACACGTACATCCGCACCTCGCCGGGGATGAGGGGGACGAAGTCCTCCTTGACACGGGTGAGCGTGTTGAAGATGCGGAGCGCCATCACGGCACCTCCACGCTGACCACGGCCATGGCGGCGATGCCCTCGCCGCGGCCGAGGAGGCCCAGGTGCTCGGGGCTCTTGGCCTTGACGCTCATCTGATCAGGCGCCAGGCCCATGGTCTTGGCGAGCCGCTCGGCCATGGCGGGCAGGTGGGGACCGAGTCGGGGCGCCTGGCAGATCACCGTGGCGTCGACATTGATAGGGCGCGCGCCCTTCCGGGTGAGGGCCTCCATCACGCTTTCGAGCAGGACCAGGCTCGACACGCCCTTCCAGCGCGGATCAGTGTCGGGGAACATGCGCCCGAGGTCGCCCAGGGCCAGCGCGCCCAGGAGGGCCTCGCACACGGCGTGAGTCAGGACATCGGCATCCGAGTGGCCCCCGAGCCCGCGCTCGGCAGGGACGGTGATGCCGCCCAACACGAGGGGGCGGCCGTCGACGAGCGGGTGGAGGTCGAAGCCGAGGCCGCTCCGCGAGGTGGTCATCGACGGCTCCCGAGAAGCATGCGCACGGTCTTGAGATCCTCCGGCGTCGTGATCTTGATGTTCCGCGCCAGGCCCTCGACCATGGCCACCCGGCCACCCAGCCGCTCCACCAGCATCGCGTCGTCGGTGCCGCGGAAGCCTTCCCGCACGGCCTTGTCGTGGGCCTCGCGCAAGAGCTCCCGTCGAAAGGCCTGCGGCGTCTGGGTCAGCCACAGGCCGTCCCGAGGCAGCGTCTTGGCGACGACGGAGTCCTGGACCATCTTGACCGTCTCGCGCACCGGCCAGCCGCAGGTGGCGGCGCCGGGGATACGCGCGGCCGCAAGCACGCGCTCCACGAGGTCGGGCGTGACCATGGGCCGAACGGCGTCGTGGACCACGACCCAGGCCGCCTCGGACGAAATCGTCTCGAGGCCAAGCCGCACCGAATCCTGCCTTTCCTCTCCACCCGCGACCACGGCCAGCACGCGGGGCACTCGAAAGCGCCGGAGCAGAGCCTGGGTCGCGCCGATCCTGTCCTCAGAAACCGCCACCACCGCGCCCTCGATGGAGGGGCATCGCGCGAGCGCGCGGATGGTGTGGACGAGAAGGGGGGCGCCGCCCAGCAGGAGGTATTGCTTGGGCTGCCGTCCACCCATGCGCGTGCCGGAGCCAGCCGCGGGAACGAGGGCGACGGCTTTCATCATTGGGTGCGGGGTCCTCGAAATGGCCCCCGCACTCCCCCCGTTTGGAGGCGGGCCCCTCGAAATGGCCCCCGCACTCCCCCCACTCGCGTGGCGGCTCCGTTCATCGCGCGGGTCACCGCGAGCCCTCTTCGTCCTTCAGGCGGGAGAAGATCATGCGGCCGGCCGTGGTCTGCAGGACCGAGGTCACCGTCACGCTCACCTGCTGGCCGATGAAGCGCTTGCCGTGATCCACGACCACCATGGTGCCGTCGTCGAGGTAGGCGACGCCCTGCCCCGCCTCCTTTCCCTCCTTGACCACGTGGACGTGGACGAGCTCGCCCGGCAGCACCACGGGGCGCAGGGCATTGGCCAGCTCGTTGACGTTGAGCACCGCGACCCCCGAGAGCTCCGCAACCTTGTTGAGGTTGTAGTCGTTGGTCACGACCTTGCCGCCCATGGCCTTGGCGAGCTCGATGAGCTTGCGGTCGACCTCACGCACCTGCGGGAAATCCTGGTCCTCGATCCGCACGGTGGCGCCGGGCATCCGCTGCAGCCGCTGGAGCACGTCGAAGCCTCGCTTGCCCCGGTTCCGCTTGAGGGGATCGGGCGAATCGGCGATCTGCTGGAGCTCTCGCAGCACGAACTGGGGGATGACGAGGGTGCCCTCGAGAAAGCCGACCTCGGAGAGGTCCACGATCCGCCCGTCGATGATCACGGAGGTGTCGAGGATCTTGAAGCCCTGCCGCCGCGCCGCCGTCTTGGGAAAGAGCTTGGACGACATGTCCTCGAGCTCGTCGCGCTTGGCCAGCGCCACCGATGCGCCCAGATAGGTCAGGAGCAGCCCGAAGAGACCGCGGCCGAGGGGGCCCGCATCGGGAGCGACGGCGCCCACGGCCGTGCCGAGGCCGAGCCCGAGACCCAGCCCGACGATGCCGCCCATGGCACCCCAGAAGAGCCGGTCGACCGGGATGCGTCGCGCCTGCCATTCGAGCAAGACGGCGAGGACGCCGAAGAGAAAGCCGGCGCCGGCCAGCCACCAGTTGGTCGCGGGAATGCCCATGGCGGGGCCGAAGGCCATTCCGGCTGCCGTCGCCGCCGCCAGCATGACTATGCGCACGATGATGATGGCCATGGTCGCCTCTCACTCCCCGAGCAGTGTCTTGACCGCCTCGTCCACCGAGCCCACGCCCTGAACGGTAAGGGGATGCGTGGCTCCCGCCGCCGGATTCTTGCCGCCGAGATTGTTCTGGGGCACCACGGCGGTATCGAAGCCGAGGGCCGCCGCCTCCTTGAGCCGTGCCGTGAAGCCGGCCACCGCGCGCACCTCGCCGGTCAGCCCCACCTCGCCCATGATCACCACGTCGCCGCGGACGGGCCGATCGAGGTAGCTCGAAGCTGCCGCGATGGCGATGCCGAGGTCGGAGGCCGGCTCGGTGACGCGCGCGCCTCCTGCCACGTTGACGAAGACATCCTGGCTCTGGAGCGGAAATCCCACCCGCTTCTCGAGCACGGCCAGGAGCAGGCAGACGCGATTGTAGTCGGCCCCCAGCACCGTACGTCGCGGCGTCCCGAAGCTGGCGGGCGTGACGAGGGCCTGTAGCTCGAGCAGGAGCGGCCGGGTGCCCTCGAGGCTCGAGACGATGACCGAGCCCGCGGCCCCACGCGGCCGCTCGGCGAGGAAGAAGCCGGACGGGTTCGACACCTCGGCCAGCCCCAGCTCACCCATCTCGAACACCCCGATCTCATTGGTCGACCCGAAGCGATTCTTGACGGCGCGGAGGATACGATAGGCGTGGTGCTGCTCGCCTTCGAAGTAGAGCACGGTGTCGACGAGATGCTCGAGAACGCGCGGTCCCGCGATGGCTCCGTCCTTGGTGACGTGACCGACGAGAAAGGCGGCCATGCCGCGGCTCTTGGCGAGGAGCATGAGGCGGGCGGCGCACTCGCGCACCTGGCTGACGCTGCCGGGCGCCGACTCGAGCCCGGGCAGAAAGACCGTCTGTATGGAGTCCACGATGAGCGCGCGCGGCCGGAGCTCAATCGCGTGCGCCTCGATGACCTGGAGATCCGTCTCCGCGAGGAAGTAGAGTCCCTTCGGCGCGATGCCGAGCCGATCGGCCCGCAGCTTGACCTGCGCCGCCGACTCCTCGCCCGAGACATAGAGCACCGGACCCCGCCGCTCGGCGAGGGCCCGGCTAGCCTGGAGCAGGAGGGTGGACTTGCCGATACCGGGGTCACCTCCGATGAGGACCAGCGAGCCCGGCACCACGCCGCCCCCCAGGACGCGATCGAGCTCGCCGATGCCCGTGAGGATCCGCTCTCCCGCCTCGACGGCGATGTCGCCGATGGGCATGGGCTTGGCGCCCGCGGCCAGCTTGGGCCGTTCGGAGCGCGAGGCCAGAGGCCGCTCCTCGATCAGGGCGACGAAGCTTCCCATCCGGGCGCAATCAGGGCAGGTGCCGGGCTTCGGCGCTGCGAAGCCGCAGGTTTGACAGCGATAGATCGATCGCTCTTTTGCCACTACTTGTCCTTGGCTCGATCGCCCGTCTTGATCGTGGAGCGTATGAGGGCGCGCAGGAGAAAGCTCCGCTGCGCGCCCTCGAGAAACGAGACCATGCTCTCGTAGAGCGTGGGGTCGACCACGAGCTTTCCCAGGGTGCCCTCGCCGGAATTGAGCTTCTCGGACACCGCGCGGAGATTGGCGAGGGCGGTCCGTACGTCCGCGCCGGCCTGGCTCATGCCGTCCTCGTTCCCTCCCTGTATGAGCCCGCCGAGCACGCCCTCGCCTCGCGCGAGCTTCTCGGACACGTCACGGAAGTTCCGCGCGAGGATCTGGAGGTCTCGCGCCACCGGCCGGTACTCGGGGTCGAAGAGGAGGGCCGGGAGGAGGCCGTCGCTGGGCCCCGGCTTCTCCGCAGCCCGCCCCAGCGCGTCGAGGGCAGCCATGAGCGCGCGGCCAGACTTCGCGCTGTCCTTGGAGAGCAGGACGCCGACGGCGCTGTCCCCGCTCTCCGCCCGAGCCATGAGGGCTTCCGCCGAGATGAGGATGGCATTGAGCCGCCGGAGCGCCTCCGGCTCCTCGTAGACCAGCACGTGGAGCCACCCTCGCCCCTTCTCGACCTCGTTGGTGATACGGCGCGCGGAGCTGGCCGCCACGCCAAGATCTTCCACGGCGCCGCTCTTGTCGAGCCGATCGACGGCGGCGCGCAGCGTCGACACCAGCTGGTTGACGGCGGCCAGCGTGCCCGCGCCTTCGGCGAACATCCGGCCCATCTCGAACGCCTCGCGGGAGGTCAGCGGCTCCCCCGGCGCGAGGGGCGGGGCATCCGGCGAGCCGCTGGTGATCTCCACGATCTTGTCGCCGAGCAGACCCTGGGTCGCGATACGCGCCTCGGAGTCGCGGCGGATGCGATCGTGGAAGCGCCGCGCCACCGTCATGGTCACCCGCACCTTGCTGCCGACCTTGGGAGACAGCGTCACGTCCGTGACCCGGCCGATCTGGACGCCGGCCAGGCGCACGGTGGCGCCCTCGATGAGCCCCCCGACCTCGGTGAACTCGGCGATGAGCTCGTACTTGCTCTCGAAGTAGCGGGCGCGGGCCCCCAGCAGATAGATGATGGCGAGGAAGACGACCAGCGACACGAGGACGAAGCCGCCGATGCGGAGCTGAAGGGCGAGGGAGCGGCGGTCTGGCATCTTACTCAGCCCTCGCTTCGCCGCGCTCGTCGCCTACGGCTCCTCGGCCGCGTCTCGGCTCGAACCGCAACTCAGCCCTCGCTTCGCCGCGCTCGTCGCCTACGGCTCCTCGGCCGCGTCTCGGCTCGAACATCAGTCTTCGCGGAGCTCGCCCGCGAGGAAGCGGCGGACGTCGGGGTTGGAGGAGGCGCGCATCTCGGCCGGAGTGCCGATGTCCGCGATGCGCCCCTGGTGCAGGATGGCCATCTGGTCGGCAATCATGTTGGCGAACTCGATGTCGTGGGTGACCACGATGGCGGTGTCGCAGACCCCCGACCGCAGCGAGACCATCAGCTCGCCGACCAGCCGGGCATTGGTGGGGTCGAGCCCGGCCGTGGGCTCGTCGAAGAAGACGACCTCGGGCTCCAGCACGAGGGCGCGGGCGATGCCCACCCGCTTGCGCATGCCCCCGGAGAGCTCCGCGGGCAGGAGGTCGTCGACGCCGGGCAATCCCACCAGAGACAGGAATCGATGGACGCGGTCCGTGATCTCCCCGAGCGACATGCTGGTGTGCTCGCGCAGCGGGAAGGCGACGTTTTCGAAGACGGAGAGCGAGTCGAAGAGGGCGGCGCCCTGGAAGACGAACCCCGCCCGCCTCCGGAGCGGGAGCATGGCCTCTTCGCGCATGCGCTCGATGCGCGTGCCGAAGAGCGACACCTGTCCGGCATCGGGCCGGATCAGCCCGTCCGTGATGCGCAGGAGCACGGTCTTGCCCGCGCCGCTCCCGCCCATGACGGCCAGCGTGGTGCCCTTGCCAAGGGCCAGGCTCACGCCCCGGAGCACGGGCTTGTCCTCGAAGGACTTTCGCACCTCTCGGAGCTCGACGGGAATCTCGGGAGCCGGCGCCACGGGATCCATCACCAGAACAGGATGAAAAAGAGCTTGGTGAGGAAGAAGTCCGAGATGATCACGGCCATGGCGACCTGGACCACCGTGTCGGTGGTGGAGCGACCCAGCCCCTCGGTGCCGCCCTCGGTGCCGAGCCCGTTGTAGCAGCCGATGAGGGTGACGAGGGCGCCGAAGACCACGCTCTTGGCGATGCCCGTCAGGAAATCGCGCATGACCACCCAGTACGAGATGGTGTTCCAGTAGAGATAGCCATCGACGCCACGGTCGAAGACCACGACGAGCATGCCACCGAAGAGCCCGATGGCATCGGCCAGGATGGTCACGAGCGGGAACACCACGAGGGCGGCGAGGAGACGCGGCACGATCAGACGCTTGACGTAGTTGACGCCGAGGGCGCGGAGCGCGTCGATCTGCTCCGTCACCTTCATGGAGCCCAGCTCCGCCGTGATGCCGGAGGCGACCTTGCCGCCCACCAGGATGGCCGTGAGCACGGGCCCGAGCTCGCGCAGCATGGAGAGGGCCACGATGGGCCCGACGTAGTTCTCCGCCCCGAACCGCGCCATGTTCACGGCGCTCTGGAGGGCCAGGACCATGCCCGTGAAGAGCCCGGCCGTGAGGGCGACGAGGAGCGAACGCACCCCGATCAAGTCGATCTGCTGGGCCACGATGACCAGATAGGAGGGCGGGAGCCTGACGTTACGCGCGGCCTCGATGGCGAGGAGGCCGAGCCCGCCGTACCACGCCACGGATTCCTGCCCCTGGCGCCGCGCGTACGCCCACACGCTCATCGGAATGGTCTCCCGGTGGAGGAGGAGGCGCGAGTTGGGGGCCTCTTCGCGCAAGCGCTCATCGGACGCTCCCGTTCACGCTCTCCACGAAAGCGCGGAAAGCCTCGCGGCCGGACGCGAAGGCCTCGGGGGGCGCCACGTACAGAAAATCGTAGACACACTGGTCGCCCTTGACCACGATCGCCTCGACCTCCACCGGCGTGCCGTCCAGGCTACCCCGGAGCACCGCACGCTGGGCCGGCCGGCCGCCCACGGTGAGGGGGCCGCTCTCCTCGACCACGCGCTCCTTGAGGCCAAAGGTCAGATGGCGTGTCAGGACGTCGAGCGGACGCCGAACCGCTTTGTCCTCGCACGTGGCATCCACGAGCATGCCGCCCGGCGGCGTCGCCCGCTGGAGCTCGAGGTCGGCGGCGCCGCCCCGCTTCACGGACCAGCCCGGTGACGGCAGGCTCACGTGATAGCCCTTGGGCGAATGGTAGACGCCGCTCTCGATTCGGCCGACGCTGCAGCCGGCCGCCACGATGGCGAGGAGCTGGAGAGTCATCGACCTGAGCGCCGGTGACCTCATGCCGGGCTCTTCTCTCCGTGGCGCCGCGCGAGCTCTTCGAAGACGCGGCGCAACGGGATGCCGCGAGAGGCGAGCAGCACCATGCTGTGGAACCAGAGATCGGCCACTTCCGACACCACGCGCCCGTCGCCCTCGCCGCCGAGGGCCGCCGTCACCACCTCGGTCGCCTCCTCGCCGATCTTCCGGCAGATCTGCGCCTCCCCGCGCTCGAAGAGCCCGGCCGTGTAGGAGCCGGCGGGCCGCTCCACCTTGCGCGACTGGAGCACGCGCTCCACCACCTCGAGCACCGCGGGACCCGCCCCCCCCGGCGCGGGGGAGGCGAGTCCCGCGAGGCGAGTGAAGAAGCAGGTCCGCGCGCCCGTGTGGCAGGCGACACCGTCCTGGTGCACCTGGACGAGGAGGGTGTCGCGATCGCAGTCCGCATAGACGCCGTCGACGTGCTGCCCGTGGCCGGAGGTCTCTCCTTTGCGCCAGAGGGCTCGTCGCTCGCGCGACCAGTAATGGGCCAGCCCCGTTCCGAGAGTCTTGGCGAGAGCGCCGCGGTCCATCCAGGCGACCATGAGCACTTCGCCCGTCTCCGTCTCCTGCGCCACGGCGGGGATGAGTCCCTGGGCGTCCCATTTGAGCTCGGTCACGGCTCGAGCCTCACGGCCACGCCGCGATCGCGAAGATAGGCCTTGGCCTCGCCGATGGTGTGCCGGCCGAAGTGAAACATGGAGGCCACGAGCACGGCGTCGGCCTTGCCCTCGACCACGCCCGTGCGAAGATCCTCGAGGCTCCCCGCCCCTCCCGAGGCGATGACGGGGACGCTGACCGCCTCCGACACCGCGCGCGTCAGCTCGAGGTCATAGCCGTCGCCCGTGCCGTCTCGGTCCATGCTCGTGAGGAGGATCTCCCCCGCTCCGAGCGCCTCGACCTCGCGCGCCCAGGCGACCGCGTCGCGACCCGTCGACCGGCGGCCGCCATGGGTGAAGACGCTCCACCGCAGGGGCGGGCTCGGCTCACGCTTCGCGGTGATTCGATTCGCAGTGATTCGCTTGGCAGTGATTCGCTTGGCAGTGATTCGCTTGGCATCAATGGCCACCACGATGCACTGGCTGCCGAAGCGCTGGGCCGCCTCGCGGATCAGCTCGGGGCGCTCGAGGGCCGCGGTATTGACCGAGACCTTGTCGGCGCCGGCGCGGAGCAGGGTCCGGATGTCCTCGATGCTCCGCACGCCGCCCCCCACGGTGAGCGGCATGTAGATGCCCTCGGCCGTCCGGCGCACGACGTCGAGCATGATCTCGCGCTCCTCGTGGGAGGCGGTGATGTCGAGGAAGACCAGCTCGTCGGCGCCCTGGGCGTCATACGCTCGCGCGGCCTCGGCGGGATCGCCCGCGTCGCGGAGATCCACGAAGCGCACCCCCTTGACGACACGGCCGCCGTGGACATCGAGGCATGGGATGAGGCGCTTGCAGAGCATGACGGCTAGCGGGCCTCCGCCACGGCGGCGCGGAGATCGACGGCGCCGCTGTAGAGCGCGCGGCCGACGATGACGCCGTCGACGCCCGGGATGGTGGCGAGCTGGCGGATGTCGTCGAGGGACCCGACCCCCCCGGACGCGAAGAGCGGGATGGTGGCGGCGCGGGCCACCGCCTCCGTGCTCCAGAGGTTCGGGCCGCCCTGGGTGCCGTCCCTGGTGATGTCCGTATAGACGATGGCCGCCGCGCCGGCCGCCGCGGCATCACGCCCCAGAGCCACCGCCTCCAGCTCCAAGACGCGGGTCCAGCCATCCACGGCCACGTGGCCGTCCGCGGCGTCGACACCCACCATGATTCGATCGGGGAAGCGGCGGCAGATGTCGGCGAGGAAATCGGGGTCAAGAGCCGCGCGGGTGCCCACGATGGCCCAGCGCGCCCCCGAGTCGAGCACGGCCTGCACGTGCTCTACCGCCCGGAGTCCCCCGCCCACCTCCACGGGTATGTTCACGGCACGGACGATGTCGCGGATGAGGACAGCCTGGGCCGGCCCGGCGTCGAAGGCGCCGTCGAGATCCACGACGTGAAGCCGCGGGGCGCCCTCCGCCTCCCAGCGGCGGGCCATGGCCACGGGATCGTCGGAGAACACGGTCTCGGCCTCCGCGCGTCCCTGAAGCAGCCGCACACATCGGCCGTTCCGGAGATCGATGGCGGGAATGACCAGCATCAGGTCCGTCCGTCGCGCACGAAGGCCGCGAAGTTCTCGAGCAGCTTCAAGCCCCAGCGCTGGCTCTTCTCGGGGTGAAACTGCGTGGCGAAGAGCGTGCCCCGCCCCACGGCCGCCGGAAAGGTCAGCCCGTAGGTGCAGGTCGCCATGGGCAGCGAGGGATCCGCCGCGCTCGGATAGTAGGAGTGCACGAAGTAGAAATGGGCCCCGGACGGGATGCCCTCGAAGATGCGCAAGTCCCCCCGATGCTCGACGGTATTCCAGCCCATGTGCGGCACCTTGAGCCCGCCCGGGAAGCGCCGGACCGTCCCGGGAATCACGTCGAGCCCCTTGCCCTGACCGAACTCCTCGCTCTCCGTGAAGAGGAGCTGATAGCCCAGGCAGATGCCGAGAAAGGGGCGGCCCTCGTCGAGGGCGGCCTTGAGAGGGTCGAGGAGGCCGAGGGATTGGAGACCGCTCATGGCGTCGTGGAAAGCGCCGTCGCCGGGCAGGACGAGAGCGCGCGCGCCCTCGATGACGCGCGGGTCCTGAGTCACGACGGCCCGCATTCCCAGACGGCCGAGCGCGTTCTCGACGCTGCCCAGATTCCCTCGGCCGTAGTCGATGACGGCGATCACGTCAGAGGGTTCCCTTGGTGCTGAGGACTCCGGCGATGCGCGGGTTCAGCCGCGTCGCCTCCGCGAGGGCGCGACCCACCGCCTTGAAGGCGGCCTCGGCGATGTGGTGGAGGTTCTGCCCGTAGTGCATGTTGACGTGCAGGGTGATCTCGGCGTTGAAGGCGAAGGCGCGGAAGAAGTCCTCGAGGAGCTCCAGGTCGAAGTTGCTGATCCGCGCGCGCCGCAGCGGCACGTTGAAGACGAGATAGGGCCGGCCCGAGATGTCGACGGCGGCGTGCAGGAGGGCCTCATCCATGGGAAGGAAAGACGCGCCGTA
The DNA here is from genome assembly GCA_036002485.1 of Candidatus Methylomirabilota bacterium. NCBI lineage: Bacteria > Methylomirabilota (SeqCode) > Candidatus Methylomirabilota bacterium. The sequence goes on from DASYTI010000001.1 coordinate 13,086, forward strand.
GCGGACGATCCCCGCCTTGTCGCCCAGCGCCTCGCGAAATGCCTTGCCCAGGCAGATCCCCACATCCTCCACCGTGTGGTGAAGGTCCACCTCGAGGTCCCCGCGAGCATCCACGGTCAGGTCCATCAGGCCGTGCTTGGCCCAGGCCTCGAGCATGTGGGAGAAGAAGGGGATGCCCGTCTCCACCTTGGAGGCGCCCGTGCCGTCGAGGCCGAGCTGGAGCACGATCTGCGTCTCCTTGGTCCGGCGCTCGACGCGGCCCTGGCGGGGAATCTCGGGAGTTGCCTGGTCGCCCGAAGGCTTCATGTCCGACCTCCAGTCTTCTCGATGCGCGCCGCGGCCGCGGCGCCATGGCCATCCAGCCCCTCGACGCGGGCGAGCTCCGCCACGTGCGGCCCCGCCTCAACGAGCCCGGCCTTGACGTACTCGATGACGCTCAGGCGCTTGACGAAGTCCTCCGTGGACAGGGCCGAGGCGAAGCGCGCCGTTCCCCCCGTGGGCAGGACGTGATTCGGGCCGGCCACGTAGTCGCCGATCACCTCGGGCGTGTAGGGGCCGAGGAAGACCGCGCCGGCATTCCGCACGCGCGTGAGCCAGGCCTCGGGATCGGAGACCTGAAGCTCGAGATGCTCTGGGGCCAGGAGGTTGGCGACCTCGACGGCCTCCTCCAGGCTCCGGGTCAGGACGAGCGCCCCGTGAGATCTCAAGGCGGCGCCCGCGATCTCCTTTCGCGGCAGGAGCGCCAGCTGGCGCTCCACCTCCACGGCCACGCGCTCGATGAGGGCGGTCGAGGGCGTGAGGAGGACGGCCCGAGCCATGGGATCGTGCTCGGCCTGCGCGAGGAGGTCGGCGGCCACCCACGAGGGATCGGCGGCCGCCTCGGCCACCACCACGACCTCGCTGGGACCCGCCACCATGTCGATGCCGACATCGCCGAAGACCCGGCTCTTGGCGAGCGCGACATAGATATTGCCCGGGCCGACGATCTTGTCCACCCGACGGATGGTCTCGGTGCCATAGGCCAGGGCGGCCACCGCCTGGGCCCCGCCCACGCGATAGGCCTCGGTGATACCGGCCACGCGGGCCGCGGCCAGGACGGCGGGAGCGAGGGACTTGTCGGCCCCGGGCGGCGAGACGAGCACGATCTCGCGCACGCCCGCCACCCGCGCGGGTATCACGGTCATCAGCACGGTGGACGGGTAGGCGGCGCGGCCGCCCGGAACATACACGGCCACCCGGTCCAGCGGGCGCACCTCCTGGCCCAGCCGCGAGCCCAGGGCGTCCGTCATGCGCCACGAGCGCGGAGCGCACTCGCGGTGGAAGCGCTCGATGCGCTCCGCCGCATAGCGCAGCGCCCGCATGGTCGCCTCGCCCACCGTGCCCATGGCCGCGTCGATCTCGGCCGGCGTCACCGCGAGCTCGGTCGCGGTCAGGCGCACGCGATCGAAGCGCTCGGTGAAGTCGAGGAGCGCGGCGTCGCCCTTCTCGCGCACGGCGGCCACGATTTCCTCGACGCGCCGGTGGACCTCCGCGTCCACGGCCGCGGGCGGCCGGTCGAGCGCCTTGGCCACTCCGGCGGCGCCGAGCGTCGCGGTGTCCAGACGCTTGATGATGGACTCAGACGTGCTGATCATCTCAGCCCTCGCCTCATCGCTCATCTACTCAGCCCTCGCCTCAGGGCCTCGCCCTTCAGCTCGAACTGCCACGCCTGCGGGATCATCTGAGCCCTCGCCTCGCGGCTCCGCCGCTCAGCTCGAACATCGGGCCGCGCTTCGACTCGAACGATCTATTCAGCCCTCGCCTCATCGTGTTCCTCGCCATTGGCTCGTCACACGCTTCGGCTCGAACATCATCTCGCGACCTCTTGGCGCATGGCGGCGATGAGGGCGCTGACCCGGGCATGGGCCGTCTTGAGCGACGCTCGGTTTACGATGAGCCGCGCCGTCGAGGTCATGATCTCCGCGACCTCTACGAGGCCGTTGACCCGCAGCGTCTCGCCCGACTGGACGAGATCCACGATGCGCTCGGCCAGCCCCACCAGCGGGGCCAGCTCGATGGAGCCGTCGAGACGGATCATCTCGACCTGGATGCCGCGCTCGGAGAAATAGCGCTCGGTCAAGGTCGGATACTTGGTGGCCACGCGAACCCACGACCACTTGGCCGGGTCGTCCCGCTCCCACAGCTCGCGGGGCTCGGCCACCACGAGCCGACAGAAGCCGAAGCCCAGGTCCACCGGCTCGTAGACGTCGGGCTGCTGCTCGGCCAGGATGTCCTTGCCCACGATACCGAGGTCGGCCGCGCCGTACTGGACATAGGTCGGAATGTCGGCGGGCTTGAGGAAGATGAAGCGCAGGTCCCTCTCCGCGTCCGCGAGCAGCAGCTTGCGCGTGTCGGCCTCGAGGCCCCGGATGCCCATGGCGGAGAGCAGCTGGAGGGCGGGATCGAGCAGGCGTCCCTTGGGCAGCGCGAAGGTGAGAGCAGGCAGGGTCATCTATTCAGCCCTCGCCTCGCGACGGCCAGAGACCGCCGCTCAGCTCGAAGATCATTTCACCCTCTCGATCCGCGCCCCGAGGGCCTGGAGTTTCCTCTCGAGCCCCTCGTAGCCGCGATCCAGATGGTAGACGCGCGAGACCTCCGTGGTGCCCCGCGCGGCCAGCCCGGCCAGGACCAGGGAGGCGGAGGCGCGGAGATCGGTGGCCATGACCGGAGCGCCCTGATACGCCTCGACCCCTCGGATCACCGCGAACGGTCCGTCGGTCTCGATGAGAGCGCCCATCCGGCAGAGCTCCGCGGCGTGCATGAAGCGGTTCTCGAAGATGGTTTCAGTGATCTTGCTCAGCCCCTCGGCCCGACCGAGCAGCGCCATCATCTGCGCCTGCATGTCAGTGGGAAAGCCCGGGAAGGGGCTCGTAATCACATCCGCGGGCCGAGGGCGCAGGGGCCCGACGCAACGCACGCGATCGCCGTCGACGGTGATGCTCACACCGCACTCCTCGAGCTTGGCGAGGGTGGCCGAGAGATGGCGCGGAGTCACACCCGTCAGCGTGACGTCACCGCCCGTGATGGCCCCGGCCACGAGCAGCGTGCCCGCCTCGATGCGGTCGGGAATGACGCGGTGCCGCGCGCCCCCGAGCTCGGACACGCCTTCGATCTCGATGCGCTCGGTGCCCGCGCCCTCGATGCGCGCGCCCATCGCGGTGAGGAGGCGCGCCAGGTCGGCGACCTCGGGCTCGCGGGCGGCATTCTCCAGCACCGTGACACCCTCGGCGAGGGCGGCGGCCATCATGAGATTCTCCGTGCCCGTGACGGTGACGAGGTCGGTCGTGATGCGCGCGCCCTTGAGTCGGCTGGCCCGCGCTTCGATATAGCCGTTCTGGATGACGATATCGGCGCCGAGCTTGGCCAGGCCCTTCAGGTGCTGATCTATCGGACGCGCGCCGATGGCGCAGCCGCCCGGCAGCGCGACCCGGGCCATGCCCGTGCGGGCCAGGAGCGGCCCCAGCACGACCACGGAGGCGCGCATGGTCGAGACCAGCTCGTACGGCGCCTCGGGAGTGGTCACCCGCGGGACGCGGAAGCGCGTGGCGCCGTCCGCCTCGGGCGCGATCTCCGCGCCCAGGCGCTCGAGGAGCGAGCGCATGGTCACGACATCGGCCAGCTGCGGCACGTTGTCGAGGACGACCGGCTGGGCCGTGAGCAGGCTCGCAGCCATGGCGGGCAGCGCCGCGTTCTTGGCCGCGCTGGCCTCGACCACGCCGCGCAGTGGCACACCTCCTTCGATCACGAGCCGCGTCGGCATCAGTCGCCCCTCCGCATTTGCCCCTTCCCCATCAGTCCCTTCCTCATCAGTCCCTTCCCCATCAGTCCCTTCCCCATCGGCCCCTTCCCCATCGGCCCCTTCCCAGCATCAGCAGCTCATCCTTTGTGTGGCCAGGCCCGTGAGCGGCGCCAATGTCTTGCCCTCGGCCCAGCAGCCCTCGATATAGCGTTCGATGCCCCGGAGATCGCGCCGCGCGCCGATGGCCGAGAAGCCCTCCGCCGCCATCAGCGAGGCCAGCGCCCCCGCCTGTTCCTCGCCGATCTCCATGACGAGCCAGCCGCCCGGCCGCAGAAAGGCCGGGGCTTCCGCGATGAGGCGCCGCAGGACGCGCATGCCATCCGGACCGCCGTCGAGGGCCAGGCGCGGCTCAAAGCGCGCCACCTCGGCGGGCAGCGAGGCGAGCGTCATGGCGGGCAGATAGGGCGGGTTGGCCACGACCATGTCCAGGCTGCCTCCGAGCCAGGCCAGCGGCCCGAAGAGATCGCCCGCGACAAGCCTCACGCGCGCTGCGAGCCCGAGCGTGCGCACATTGTCCGAGGCGACGGCGAGGGCGCCCAGGGACTGGTCCACGGCCAGGAGCTCGAGATCGGGACGTGCCGACGCCAGCGCGCAGGCGATGGCGCCACTGCCCGTCCCGACATCGGCCACGACCGCGCCGTGGTGACCGGTCAGCAGCTCGAGGGCCCGCTCCACGAGCCCTTCCGTCTCCGGACGCGGGATCAGCACGTCGGGCGTCACGGTCAGCCGCAGGCCCCGGAATTCCTCCCAGCCCAGGATGTACTGGATGGGCTCGTGCCTGGCGCGGCGGTCGAGCAGCTCACGGTAGCGGGCGACCGCCTCCGCGTCGACCGGCCGCCGCGGCTCGACATAGAGGGCGAGGCGGTCCGTGCCCATGACGGCGGCCAGGAGCTCCTCCGCGTCGTGCCGCGCGCCGTCGAGGCCAGCCTCGCCTAGGCGCGCGGCGCCGAGGGCGAGAAGCGAGGCGATCGGGCTCGTGGCGCGGCTCATGACGGCTCGTGCAGCTTCTTACGCTGCTCCTCGGCGGCGAGGGCGTCGACGATCTCGTCGAGATCGCCCTCGAGGATCGCGGGCAGACGATACAGGGTGAGGTTGATCCGATGGTCGGAGACCCGGCCCTGAGGGAAATTGTAGGTACGGATGCGCTCGCTGCGCTCCCCGGTTCCCACCTGGCTCCGGCGGTCGGCGGCGATGGCCGCGGCCTGCTCCTCCTGGGCGCGCTCGAGCAGCCGAGCCTTCAGCACCCGCATGGCCTTGGCTCGGTTCTTGATCTGAGAGCGCTCGTCCTGGCAAGTGACCACGAGTCCCGTGGGGATATGGGTGATCCGCACGGCGGAGTCGGTGGTGTTCACGCCTTGGCCGCCGGGCCCGGACGAACGGTACACGTCGACGCGGATGTCCTTCTCTTCCACCTTGATGTCCACGTCCTCGGCTTCGGGGAGCACGGCCACCGTCACCGTGGAGGTATGGGTGCGCCCGCTCGACTCCGTCTCGGGCACCCGTTGCACGCGATGGACGCCTCGCTCGAACTTGAGCCGGCTCCACGCGCCCCGGCCCTGGATGAAGAGCACGATCTCCTTGAAGCCGCCCACCCCCGTTTCATGCTTGTCCATGAGCTCGACCTTCCACTTCTGACGCTCGGCGTACTTCGTGTACATCCGGGCCAGGTCGGCCGCGAAGAGACCGGCCTCGTCTCCGCCCGCTCCGGCACGGATCTCCACGAAGACGTTCCTGTCGTCGTTGGGATCCCTGGGAATGAGGAGGGCGCGAAGCTCCTCCTCGAGCTTGCCCTGGCGGGCCTCGAGGTCGCGCACCTCGGCCTGGGCGAGCTCACGCATCTCCCGGTCGGGCTCCTCGGCGGACATGCGGCGAGCCGACTCGAGACCGCCCAGGAGCTGCTTGTAGTCCTCGAACGTCTGCACGACTAGGCTGAGCTCGGAGGCCGCCTTGGCGGTCTTGGCATACAGCGCGGGCTGGCCGAGCACCGCGGGGTCGGAGAGCGAGCCGTTCAGCTCGCGATACCGATCCTCGATCTGGCGGAGCTTGTCAAACATCGCGGCCCCTTGCGGGGGAGTAGGCGGACGGCGAGGCCACCGCGCGCAGAGACGGAGACCGACGGCACTTCAGGACGGTGACAGGGTGGCGCGGCGCTCTGCCGAGCCGGTCCCTACCCCTCCGCGATCGGCTTCCTCTTGTACTTCCGCTGGAAGCGTTCGACGCGTCCGGCCGTGTCCAGGAACTTCTGCTTGCCCGTGAAGAAGGGATGGCACTTGGAGCATACTTCCACCCGGATATGGGGCTGGGTGGAGCGGGTGTGAATGACCTCCCCGCAATTGCAGGTGATCGTGGTGTCCACGTATTCCGGATGAATGCCAGCCTTCACGGCGCACCTCCTGATGATTGCGAATGAAGGCTAGATGTTACCAGCAGCCTACCAATACCGCAACAAATTGGGGATTTGGGTACTGGGCCGGGATAGGGGGTGACCCTCACCCCATCTGGCTCATGGCGCTCAAGAAGTCCTTGTTGGTCTTGGTCATCTTGACCTTGTCGAGCAGGAGCTCCATGGCTTCCACGGGGTTCAGCTGGGTCAGAGCCTTGCGGAGCAGCCAGACCTTCTGGAGCTCGTCCTTCTCGAGGAGCAGCTCCTCTTTCCGGGTGCCCGTCTGCTCGATATTGATGGTGGGGAAGACGCGCTTGTCCATGAGGCGCCGGTCGAGATGGACCTCCATGTTGCCCGTGCCCTTGAACTCCTCGAAGATCACGTCGTCCATCCGCGAGCCCGTGTCCACGAGGGCGGTGGCCATGATGGTGAGGGAGCCGCCCTCCTCGATGTTTCGGGCGGCCGCGAAGAAGCGCCGAGGCCGCTGGAGCGCGTTGGCGTCCAGACCACCGGAGAGCACCTTGCCCGACGAGGGAATCACGGCATTGTGCGCCCGCGCGAAGCGCGTGATGGAGTCGAGGAGGATGACGACATCTCTCTTGTGTTCGACCAAGCGTTTGGCCTTCTCGATGACCATGTCGGCGACCTGGACGTGGCGCTGGGGCGGCTCGTCGAAGGTCGAGGAGATGACCTCGCCCTTGACAGAGCGCTGCATGTCGGTGACCTCTTCGGGCCGCTCGTCGATCAGGAGCACGATGAGATAGACCTCGGGGTGGTTCTTGGCGATGGCATTGGCAAGGTTCTGGAGCATGACCGTCTTGCCGGTGCGGGGCGCGGCCACGATGAGGCCGCGCTGGCCCTTGCCGATGGGACAGAGCAGATCCATGACCCGCGTGGTCAGGTTCTCCGAGTCGTGCTCCAGCCGCAGCCGCTCCATCGGGTAGAGCGGGGTCAAGTTGTCGAAGAGGGTCTTGTCGCGCGACTGCTCGGGCGTCTCGAAATTGATCGCCTCGACCTTGAGCAGCGCGAAGTAGCGCTCGGTGTCCTTGGGGGGCCGCACCTGGCCGGAGATGGTGTCGCCCGTGCGGAGATCGAAGCGCCGGATCTGCGAGGGGGAGACGTAGATGTCGTCCGGCCCCGGCAGATAGTTATAGTCGGGAGCGCGGAGGAAGCCGAAGCCGTCGGGCAGCACCTCGAGGACGCCCTCCGCGAAGATGAGCCCGTCCCGCTCGGCCTGGCCCTGCAGGATCTTGAAGATCAGCTCCTGCTTGCGGAGCCCGCCCGTGCCCTGGACCCCCAGGTCCTTGGCCACGGTGTTGAGCTCCGTGATGGTCTTATCCTTGAGTTCGGACAAATTCATCCTGTTGCCTCCTGCTCCACCGGAATCGGACGCGGCCGTTTCGGTGGCGTCAGACTTCTGCGGCGAGGGCCGTTTGGGACTACGCTGCGAGATGGCGATCTCCGGGGGGTTGAATGTGTACGGGGAACTTGGTTCGACTACGACCCTCAATCTCCCACAGGGCCGGCGATGATGTCAAACTTAAAAACTCCGCGCCATCGGCAAGCCCCGTGTCCGGCCGGACCCTCGCTCAGAGGCGCATCTCGATGATGGCCTTGCCGCGGATCTCCGTCAGCCATTCCTGGAGCCTCGTCTCGTACTTCTGCTTGTAGAGGATGTCGCGGATCTGGCTCCGGGCCTGGGCGAGCTGCTCGCCCGCGAGCGTCTCCTTCGAATCGAGCTCGAAGAGGTGATAGCCGACCTGGGACCGGAAGGGCGGCGAGTGCTCACCGGGCGAGAGCCTCAGGATGGCCGCCTCGATGTCCGCGGCCAGCTCGCCGCGCTTGAGCACGCCGAGCCGGCCGCCGTTCAGGGCCGTGCCCGTGTCCTCCGAGTACTCGCGCGCGAGGTCGCCGAAGTCCTCCCCCCCGAGCACGCGGCTGTAGATCTCGTCGGCCCGACGCCGGGCCACCGTCCAGCCGTCCTCCCCCGAGCCCGCCCGGGGCACGAAGAGGATGTGCCGGGCCTCGAAGGACAGGCCCGTCTCGAGCTTCTCTCGATTGGTGATCAGGTAGCGGTCGATCTCCTCCTCGGTGACGGACACGCGGAGGCCGACCTTGCGCCGGATCATGCGCTCGACGAGCAGCTGCTCGCGAACACGCTTCTTGATGGTGTCCATGTTCAGACCCTGGGCCTTGATCATCTCGTCGAGTTCCGCCTGGGTCTTGGCCCCGAGCCGCTTCTGGATCTCTCCGAGCCGCTCCGTCATCTCGGCGTCTTCGACGGTGATCTTCTCCCGCTCGGCCTGCTGGATCTGGAGCCGCTTCTCGATGATGCCGGAGAGGAGTCGCTCGCGAAGCTTCCCCCGCTCCTCGCCCTCGGGCGGTCGCGGCTGCTTGTTCTCATAGAGGTAGTAGGCCTCCGCCTCATCGAGCTCGTACAGGGTGACGGCGTCGCTGTTCACGACGCAGATGACCCGGTCCATGACCGCTTCGGCGTCCGGGGGCAGGGCCGGGCGCGAGAGGATGGGGGCCCGGACCTCGCTGGGAGGCGGGGAGGGCGGGATCGGCTCCGGCCCTTTGGACTTGCCGATGAGCGGCACCCACGACGGGACGGAGCAGCCCGCGAGGGCGGCGGCCACGCACCCGGCCAGGACGAGGCGGGACACCTGCCTCACGCGAGAGACTCCAGCAGCGAGCGCAGAGCATCCCGTACGGCGTCCCAGGGGCCCGGGGGAACGACCGCCTCGAGCATGAACTCCTTCCGCATGGTCACTCCGCTGCCGCGTCGCTCGAGCACGGTCAGGATACGCTCCGGAGCGACGGGAGTCGACGGGGCGAAGGTCAGGAGCGCCCGGCCGCCACCGGCTTCGAGGCGCTCGACGCCGAACCGCCGGCTGAGCACCCGCAACCCAACCACGTCGAGTAGCGCGACCACGGCGGGAGGCGGCGGGCCGAAGCGGTCCGCGAGCTCGGCCCGCAACTGGGCGATCTCGTCATCGCCTTCCACGTCCGCAAGTCGCTGGTAGATGGCGAGCCGCTGGTTGACTTCGGGAACGTAGCCGTCGGGCAGCAGCGCCTCCACCTCCACCGTGATCACCGGGTCTACCGAGGCGGGGGCCGGCTCGCCTTTCAATTCTCTCACGGCTTCGGCCAGGAGCTTGGTGTAAAGATCGAACCCCACGGCCGCGATGTGTCCGTGCTGCTCGGCGCCGAGCAGATTGCCGGCGCCGCGGATCTCGAGATCGCGCATGGCGAGCTGGAAGCCCGCTCCGAGCTCCGTCATCTCCTCGATCACGCGCAGGCGCCGCTGCGCGGTCTCGTCCAGGCTGCCCGCGGCGGGCACGAGGAGATAGGCAAAGGCCTGCTGGCGCTCTCGCCCCACGCGGCCCCGCAACTGGTAGAGCTGAGCGAGACCGAAGCGGTCGGCGCGATTGATGATGATGGTGTTGGAGGCCGGGATATCGAGCCCCGACTCGACGATGGCGGTGGAGACGAGCACGTCGGCCTCACCGTCGACGAACTTGACCATGACCGCCTCGAGCTCGCGCTCTCCCATCTGACCGTGGCCCATGACCACCCTCGCCTGCGGGCAGAGCTGGCGCACGAAGGTGGTCATGGACGGCAGCGACTGGATCCGGTTGTGAACGAAGAAGACCTGGCCCCCGCGCTGCAGCTCGCGCTCGATGGCCTCCTTGATGACCTTCCGATCGAAACCGGTCACGATCGTTTCCACGGGCAGCCGGTCGAGCGGCGGGGTCTCGATCACCGAGAGATCGCGCGCTCCGGCCAGCGACATGTACAGGGTGCGCGGGATGGGGGTGGCGGTCAGGGTCAGCACGTCCACCGAGGTCCGGAGCTGCTTGATCCGCTCCTTGTGGGTGACCCCGAAGCGATGCTCCTCGTCCACCACGAGGAGGCCGAGGTCGCGGAAGGCCACGTCCTTGGACAGAAGCCGATGCGTCCCGATGACGACGTCCACGGCGCCCGTCTTGAGCCCCGCCACCACCGCCTTCTGCTCCCTGGGGCTGCGGAAGCGGGAGAGCAGCTCCACGCGGGTCGGGAAGGGCGAGAAGCGATCGCTGAAGGTGTGGAAGTGCTGCTGGGCCAGCACCGTGGTCGGCACGAGGACGGCGACCTGCCGTCCGTCCGCCACCGCCTTGAAGGCCGCGCGCAGGGCCACTTCCGTCTTTCCGTAGCCGACATCTCCCGCCACCAGGCGGTCCATGGGACGCGGGCCTTCCATGTCCCGCTTGGTGTCCTCGATGGCCCGCAGCTGATCGCGCGTCTCCTCGAATCGGAAGGCCGCCTCGAACTCCCGCTGCCAGGGCGTGTCTCCCGAGAAGATCCGCCGCTCGGCCACGGAGCGCGCGGCGTAGAGGCGGAGGAGCTGCTCGGCCATCTGGCGCACGGCGGCCCGCACGGACTCCTTGACGCGCTGCCAGGCCCCGCCGCCCATGCGGTCGAGCCGCGCGGCCACCGATGGCGCGCCCATGTACTTGGAGATGAGGTCGAGGCGCTCGACGGGAAGATAGAGGCGACCGCCCTCGGCGTACTCGAGGAGAAGAAAATCCGCGTCACGGCCGTCCACGGACATGGTGCGCAGGCCGTGGTAGCGGCCGATGCCGTGGGCCTCGTGGACCACCAGATCGCCCGGGTTGAGGTCGGTGAAGGCGGCGATGGCCGCCCCGCGCTGGAAGACCGGACGGCGCAGCCGGCGCCGGCGCGCGCCGAAGATGTCTTCCTCGGCGAGAAGCACGAGCCCGAGCGCGGGCAGATGGAAGCCCCCCGCGACGTCGCCCGTGATGACGCCGAGGCCCTCGCCGCTCCAGAGGGTGGCGCCGGGCCACGGCTCGAGATCGTGCTCCTGGAGGATGCCGCGACAGCGCGCCGCCTGGGCCTCGTCGTCCACGACCAGGCGCACGGCGAATCCCTCGGCGCGCCAGCTCCGGATCTCGGCCGCGAGGTCTTTGAAGCGGCCCTGGAAGCCGCCGACCGAGCGAGTGCCCATGGCCACCCGCGGCACCAGTCCCGCGCCCCGCTGAAGCAGCGGTAGCTCCAACCGCGAGAAGCCGGCGAGTGCCTGGGCCAGGGGCACGGCCGAAGGCGCGTCCTCGGGCGGAGCCTCGAGGAGCGCGGGGTCGTCGAGGACGATGAGGGTCTCGCTCGGCAGCCAGGCCGGCAGGGTGTGATCGGCCCCCGCCAGGGGCAGCACCGTCACCTCGCCGAGCGTCTCCACGGACCGCTGCGTCGTCGGATCGAAGAGCCGCAGCGATTCGATCTCGTCGCCGAAGAATTCGGCGCGCGCGGGCCGCTCATGGGCGGGCGAGAAGATGTCGACGATCCCGCCCCGGAGGCTCCACTGTCCAACCTCGACCACGGTGTCCACGCGCTCATAGCCGCCCGTCTCGAGCGCGCGGAGAAGGCGGTCGCGCTCGAAGGTCGCCCCCACGGTCAGCGTGAAAGTCCGGGCGCGGAAAGTCTCCGGGGAAAGAATCGGTGCTCCGAGGGCGGCCGGAGTGGTGACTACCACGGCGGCGCCCCCGGTCACGAGCGCGTGGCAGACCAGAGCGCGCTCGGCGACATGGTCGCGATGGCGGCCATGCCAGGCGCTGGGCTCGGCCGGCGGAAACTCCAGAACGGGGACGCTCGAGGAGTCGAGCGTGTCCCGGAAGAAGCGGACGTCCTCGGCGGCGCGGTGACGCTCGGCGGTGCCCGGCGAGAGGTACAGAAGGGGTCGCCCCGTGTCGCGCACGAGGGCCGCGACCACGAGGGCGCGGGAGGACCCCCACAGACCCTGGGCCTCGAGACGGACTACTCCCTGGGCGAGGGCCGTGGAGAGCTCTCCAAGCGCGGCCCACCGGAACAGTGTCGACTCCGACGCGGTCAGGCTCATGAACGAATGCTGCGTGACGCCACCCGGCAGCTTAGCACCCGCCCCCAGCCACGGGTGCAGTAGTTCGAGCTGAGACGGGGCCCGCAGTTCGAGCTGAGGGCTGAAGGCCCGAGCCGAGAGCTGAGTAAGTTCCGCAGGCGTGGCAGTTCGAGCTGAAGGGCGTAGCCCTGAGGCGAGGGCTGTGTGGGTCAGCGGCGAGGCGAGTGCTGAATTAAGTTCACTTACGACTTGGGACCTTGCGACAGATAGAAGCTCAGGGTCTCGAGCTCGATGGACAGATCCACGCTCTTGAAACGTACGTCTTTGGGAGCCCGAATGCGCCCCGGGGCGAAGTTGAGGATGGCCTTGATCCCGGCGGCCACGAGCTTCTCGGTCACCGGCTGCGCCGACTCGGCGGGCACGGCCACGATGGCGATCTGGAGATTGCGGCCCTTGACCTCGCGGGCGAGGTCACGCATGGGCAGGATGGGCACGCCGTCGGCCGACTTGCCGCTCTTGGCCGGATCATCGTCGAAGATGGCCGAGATGCGGAAGCCCTGGCGGGCAAAGCCCTTGTAGTGGAAAAGCGCCGAGCCCAGGTTGCCGAAGCCGACCAGGGCCACCTTCCACTCGCGGTCCAGGCCCAGGATGCGCTGGAGCTCGGCCTTGAGCCCCGAGACGTAGTAGCCGATCCCGCGCACGCCGAACTCGCCGAAGTAGGCGAGGTCCTTCCGGACCTGCGCGGAGTTCAGGCTGAAGCGCTCGGCCAGCTCCTGAGACGAGATGGTCTTGACTCCGTCCTCTTCGAGCTGCAGGAGACAGCGCGTGTACACGGACAGGCGCCGGACCGTCATCTCCGGGATGCGGGGGATCTTGAACTGAGACCGTCGAGCCATCGCCGCGCGGCTTCGGGCGTCCCGGGGCGGCGCCCCGGGACGCTCCTAGACTCCGGCTGTCGTTACGACTTCACGAACAGCAAGATGACCGCGATGACGAACACGAACAGGACCAGCGACTCGATGAAGGCCAGGCCGAGCAGCATGGCGGTCTGGATGCGCACGATGGCACCGGGCTGACGCGCCATGGCGTCGACGGCCGAGCCCGCGGTGCGGCCCTGGGCCAGGCCGCAGAGGCCGGCGGCCAGGCCGAAGCCGATGCCCGCGGCCAGGACGGCGAAGGCCTTCGGGAGGTCGCCGGCGCCGGCCTCGGCCGCCCAGGCCATCCCGGGCGCGGCGAGAAGCGCCATCAGAGTCAGAGTGACAGTGCGTCGCACGGATCTCCTCCTTGTAGTGGTGGTTACCGCCTAGTGGTGTTCGGCTTCCTCGACGGCCGCGGCGATGTAGAGCATGGCCAGCTTGCAGAAGATGAAGGTCTGGATCAGGGCCACCAGGATCTTGAGGGGGAGCAGGAAGCCGACCACGAAGACGATCATGATCAGGGTGGCCGGCGCTCCGATCAGGATCCCCCCCAGGGAGCCGGACAGGGCCCAGCCAAGCATCCCGTCCAGGCCCATCATGAAGAAGAAGATCGCGAGAAGGATGTGGCCCGCCATCATGTTGCCGAAGAGGCGAAGGGACAGCGACAGCGGCCGCGCGCAGTGGCTGATGATCTCGATGACGAACATCAGCGGCTTGAGCAAGGTGGGCACGGGGCCCGCGAAGTGCTTGAGGTACGGGATGACCCCCTGCTTCCTCGCGCCGATCCAGTGATAGGTGAAGAACACGATGAGCGCGCAGGCCGCGGTGGTATTGAGATTGGCGGTGGGCGCGACCAGCCCCGGCACCAGCCCCATCAGGTTCGAGGTCAGGATGAACAGACCCAGGGTGGCGATGAGGGGCAGATAGCGCCGGCCATCATGCCCGATCGTCTCGTCCAGCTCCTTGACGAACTGCTCGAGGATGACCTCCATCACGTTCTGCGTGCCGCTCGGCACCAGCTGGAGACGGCGCGTGGCTACCACCGCCACCACGACCAGCACCGCCATGACGATCCACATGTAGAGGACCTGGTCCGGAATGTGCGGGACGCGAAGGATGGGCGGATGCTCGATGAGCTCCATGGTCCTAGCCGTCCTCGCGGGCGCTCAGCAGTCCCTGGGCCAGCAGCACGGGGGGCAGGGCGGCCAACCCGACACCCACGGCGACGGGATGAGCCCAGCCCTGCGCCACGAGGGCACCCAGGGCGCCGAAGGTGAAGAGCTGGCGCAGGCCGATGCGGCCGACCCGGGCCAGACCAGCCTGCCCGTCGGCGACCAGGGCCACGGCCCGCCGAAGATCGCGGGCGAGCCAGCGAAAATTGATGATGCCGATGACGCCGCCTCCCGTCACGCCGGCCGCCGCCGGCATGCCGGCCAGCCACCAGGCGCCGGCGCTCAGGGCCGCCACCGTCCAGGCGCCCGCCCAGGTCACGCGAGTGGTGAGATCAGGCATTGTCCCCGGAGTCATCCATTCGGCTCAGCTTCTTGATCGTGCGATAGAAGTTCACACCCGCTGCCGCGATGCCGAAACCCAGCCCGATCAACACGAGCCATGGCTGCGTCCCCAGCCACCGGTCCGCGAAGTATCCGACGCCGAGCCCCACGGCGACACACGCGAACAGCATGGTCCCGAGATTGACGAGCTGCGCGGCTTGGCCACGTGGCGGCCGGTCACTTCCCGGAGCCATGTGAACAGGAACACTATCACACCGCTATCGGCTGCACAAGCACACCCAAATGATTGATATCACGGGGGAAAGCGCCTAGCGAAACCTGTCGGTCACGCACAAAAACCCTCGCGGCGGCGGACGATCGAGCTGAGACGCTGCCCGCAATCCGAGCTGACCCGCGGCGGTTGGCCGTCGCAAGGTGAGAACTCGATTGAATAGATTGCTAGCCGAAGACGCCGCCCATCCGGCCCGCGGCAAGTCTGTTGATGACGAGGACGCTCAGGGCGGCCACGGCGATGAGAATGGCGCCCAGCGCGGCCGCCTCGCTCGAGCTGCCCGCGATGTAGAAGGTGAAGATTCCGTTCGTGATCATCTCCCAGCCGCCGAGCGCCAGGAAGAGCACGGCGGAGGCCTCCTGGAGCGAGGTCATGAAGGAGAAGAGGCTGCCCACGACGATGCCCTTCCAGATCAGGGGCAGGCTGATGTCGCGGATGGTCCGCAGCCCGGTGGCCCCCACGTTCTGGGCGGCCTCTTCCATGGAGCGATGGACGAGCAGGAGAGAGGAGTGGGCCGCCCGCACCGTGTAGGGCAGGCGTCGCACGGCCAGCACGAGCGGCATGACGATCCAGAAGGAGGTCAGGCCGCGATCGAAGCCGGGCAGGTCGAAGTGGAAGGCGCGGATGTAGGCGATGCCGATGGCCGTGCCGGGCACGGCCAGGATGAGCGTATTGATCGAGTCGAGGGCTCCGCGCCCCGGCAGCCGGGATCGCGCGAGCACCCAGGCGATGGGCACGCCCACGGCGATGCAGAGGGCCACGGCCAGCCCCGAGTACAGAAAGCTGTTGAGGATGTACTTCGGGGTCTCGACGATCACCCGCTCGTAGTGCTGGAGCGTGTAGGAGAGCGGCAGCGGGGTCAGGGACCAGCCCTTGCTGAACGAGGCAAGGGCCACTCCCACGTACGGAATGAACGAGAGCAGCATGAGGGCGGAGAGGAACCCGACGGCCCCCGCCCGCTTCCACGGGGTCAAGCGGCGGCGCTCCACGGTCGCGTAGGACAGCGAGGCGTAGTCCTTGAGGCCCACCCAGCGACGGGCGACCATGAGGAAGACCACGGCCAGGATCACCATCAAGGCCGAGATCACGATCCCCATGCGGAAGATGCGGCGATCCACGAACTGCACGATGTTGAGATAGGCCTGGGGCGCCAGCAAATCCTGGACGCCCAGGATGAGCGGGGTGGCGAAATCCGAGAAAGTCCAGATGAAGACCAGGAGGGCCCCCGCGACATAGCCGGGCGTCATGAGGGGCAGGGTCACCGTCCAGAACTTTCTCCATCCCCGCGCGCCCATGCTCTCCGCCGCCTCCTCGAGCGAGGGGTCGATCTTGCCGAGGGCGTCCACCACGTTGAGGGTGATCATGGGAAAGAGGTGGAGCGTCTCCACGAGCACGACCCCGTGGAGGCCGTAGAGGAAGTTGATGGGCTTGAGGAGATCGAAGACGTCCTGGAGCAGCACGTTGACGGAGCCGGCCCGGCCAAGGATGAAAGTGAAGCCGAGGGTGCCCACGAGGGGCGGCGAGATGATGGGGATCATGGTCAGGTAGCCGAAGAGCGCGCGCGCGGGAAAGTCGAAGCGCACGAGCAGGAAGGCCACGGCGATGCCGATCACGGAGGAGGCGGCCACGGTCGCCACGCCCAGGGCCAGAGACTTCCAGAGGGCCCGCAGGTAGAAGGCGTCGGTGAAGAAGGCCGTGAAGTTCGCGAGGGTGAGCCGGCCCGCCTCGTCGGTGACCGCGTCGTAGAAGATCCGGAGGAGCGGGTAAACGAGGAAGAGGACGAGGAAGAGCCAGAGGAGCCCGATGCCGAGCGCGGGCAGCGCCCGCCGTCTAGACACCTGCCGTCTCGACATCATCGGCCAGGGCCAGGGTCACCGAGGCGGGAAAGCTGACGGCGACCTCCCGGCCGATGGGGAGCGGCTCGTGGTGCCAGGCGTCGCGCACGTCGGCCCGGATGACCTGACCGCCGGCCGTCTCGACATCGTAGCGCACCGTGCTCCCGAGATAGGAAACGAAGGCCACGCGGCCGCGCACCACGTTGCCGGCCGGCGACGGCCCGGAGTCCAGGGCGACGTTCTCCGGGCGGATGGCGAGCACGCAGCGCTCGCCGACCACGGCCTCCTCGATGGCCCGCAACGGGCCCAGCGGGGTCTCGACCATGAGTTGCCCGGGCGCGCGCGCACTCACCCGGCCGGGGACGAGGTTGTTGGTGCCCACGAAGTCTGCGACGAAGCGTGTCCGCGGCCGCTCGTAGAGCTCCTTGGGCGCCCCCACCTGCAGCACGCGACCGTCTCTCATGACGGCCACGCGGTCGGACAGCGAGAGGGCTTCTTCCTGGTCGTGGGTGACGTAGATGGTCGTGATGCGCAGCTCCTGCTGGAGTCTCCGGATCTCCGCGCGCACCTGGACCCGGATCTTGGCGTCGAGGTTCGAGAGCGGCTCGTCGAGGAGCAGGATGTCGGGGTTCAGCACGAGGGCGCGGGCCAGGGCCACCCGCTGCTGCTGCCCGCCCGAGAGCTGGCCGGGGTAGCGAGCCTCGAAGCCCGCGAGATTGACCTTGGCGAGGCCCTCGCGCAGGCGGCGCTCCACTTCTGCTCGGCTGAGCTTTCTCAGCTTGAGCCCGTACGCGACATTGCCCGCCACCGTCATGTGGGGCCAGAGCGCGTAGTTCTGGAACACCATGCCGATATTCCGCTCGTAGGGGGCGAGGCCGCTGACCACCCGGTCCCCGAAGCGGATCTCCCCGGCGTCGGGCTGGTAGAAGCCGGCGAGGAGCCGCAGCAAGGTCGTCTTGCCGCAGCCCGACGGGCCCAGGAGCGTGAAGAGCTCGCCGTCACGCACGGTGAGATCCGCCCGGTCCACCGCGGTGACGGCGCCGAACCGCTTGACGACCTCGCTGATGCGAATGTCCACGTGGTCGAGACCTTGGCCGGGGCCTACTTCTTCTTGAGGTCCTCCCACTTGACCTCGATGTCGCTGCGGAAGCGCGTCTTGAGGGCGTCGGAGCGCTTGGTCGCCACCGTCTCGTCGTAGACGTTGGAGACATCGCGATCGAAATACGAGCGCACGCCGCCCGTGAACTCCACGGCCAGCTCCGCCGTCGAGCCCGGCGCGCCCTGGACCTTGAACTTCGGCGTGATGGGAAAGAGGCCGCGCTCCATGAAGACCTTCTGCCCGCGCTCGGTCAGGAGGAACTCCACGAAGGCGCGCGCGGCCTTGGGATTGCGGGCGCCGGCCAGGATGGCCATGGGCTCCGGGGTGACGAAGGCGTTCTTCGGGGCCACGTACTTGATGTCGAAGCCCGCCAGCTTCTCCTCGAAGGCCATGTACGAGGGCACCGCGAAGCCCGCGGCGAACTCGCCCTTGGCGACCACGGTGGGCACGTCGCGGCTGCGCGCGGTGAAGTGCCCGGTCTGGGAGGCCAAGCGTGTCAGCCACTCCCAGCCCTTCTCCTCGCCGAGCATGGAGAGGATGACCTCGTACGTCGCGTTCGAGGAAGACGAGCGCGTGGGCGCGCACTGCGCCACCTCGCCCTTGAGCTTCGGATTCAGCAGGTCGTCCCATTCTTTCAGCTCGGGGACGCCGAGCCGCTGGAGCCGACGCGGATGGTACACGAGCCCATAGGGCTCCAGCGCCGTGCCCACCCAGTAGCCGTCCTTGTCCTTGAGAGGAATGGGCCTGGGCTTCCCGATCGAGGCCGGGATGGAATCCCAGGCCGCGCGGGAGATCTCGACCTTCTGGAGCAGCTTCTGCTCGGCCAGCTTCTCGAAGAGGGCCGACTCGCCGCCCCAGAAGATGTCCGCCTCCGGCTTGCCCTTCCACTCCACGATGCGCCCGTACGCGACGGGGGTGCCGGCGGGGATGGCATTCACCTTCACCGCGATGTTCCACTTCTCCTTCGCATAGTCGGCAAAGGCCTTGAGGGAGGCGTCGTGGATGAACTTCGAGATCGGGGTGATCAGGTTGAGCTCGCCTTCTATCTGAGCCTGGGGGGGCGCCCCCGCGGGCGCCTGGGCCCGGGCCGGCACAACGAATCCGGGGACAGCGAGCGGCAGAGCCAGCGCCGCCACCGCGGCGATCAGTCTCGTCATGAATGCCTCCTTGAGGTTGCTCAGTGGTCCGCCCAGTCGCGGGCGTGCTCGACGGCCCGGCGCCACCGCGCATAGGCCGCCTCGCGGGCTTCCGGCTTCGCCGCCGGCACGAAGCGGCGCTCGAGACGCCAGCGCCGGGCGAGGTCCGCGGTCTTCCATATCCCCGCGCCCACTCCGGACAGCGCGGCGGCCCCCAGCCCCGTCGTCTCCGTCATGGCGGGGCGAAGGACTTCAACGTCTAGCACGTCGGCCTGAACCTGGCAGAGAAAATCATTGGCGGCGGCGCCGCCGTCGACGCGGAGGGTGCGGATGGGAACGCCCGCCTCGAGGGCCATGGTGTCGAGAACGTCGCGGCTCTGGAAGGCGATGGCCTCGAGGGCCGCGCGCGCGATGTGAGCGCGGCGGGTGCCGCGCGTGATGCCGATGAGGACGCCGCGCGCATACGGGTCCCAGTACGGCGCGCCGAGCCCGGTGAAGGCCGGCACGAGGTAGAGGCCGCCCGTGTCGGGCACGGACTCCGCGAGCGCCTGGGACTCGTCGGCCCGCGAGATGATGCCCAGCCCGTCGCGCAGCCACTGCACGACGGCCCCCGCGACGAATACGCTGCCTTCGAGCGCATAGGTCGTGGCGCCGTCGAGCTGCCAGGCGACCGTGGTCAGGAGGCCGCGCTCGGAGGCGACGGGGCGCTCGCCCGTATTGAGGAGGACGAAGCAGCCGGTGCCGTACGTGTTCTTGGCCATGCCAGGCTCGAAGCAGGCCTGGCCGAAGAGCGCGGCCTGCTGATCCCCGGCCATGCCCGTGACGGGAATGCCCGCGGGCAGATCGCCGCCCGCCGTCTCGCCGAACAGGCCTGCCGAAGGCTTGACCTCGGGCAGCATCGCCATGGGCACGCCCAGCTGCCCGCACAAGCTCTGGTTCCACTGCAATGTCCGGATATCGAAGCAGAGCGTCCGCGACGCGTTGGAGACATCCGTGGCGTGCACGCGGCCGTCGGTGAGCCGCCAGAGGAGCCACGAATCCACCGTCCCGAAGGCGAGCTCTCCCCGCTCCGCCCGCCCGCGCGCTCCCGGTATCTCGTCGAGCAGCCAGCGGATCTTGGTTCCCGAGAAGTATGGATCGAGCACGAGGCCCGTCCGGTTCCGGAACTCCGCCTCGAGCCCGTCGGCGCGCAGCCGCTCGCAGAATGGCGCCGTGCGGCGGCACTGCCAGACGATGGCATGGTGGATCGGGCGGCCCGACCGGCGATCCCAGACGACCGCCGTCTCCCGCTGGTTGGTGATGCCGATGGCCGCGATGTCAGAGACCGCGATGCGCGCCCGCGCGATGGCTCGCGCCACGGCTTCGATCGTGGTGATCCAGATCTGCTCGGGATCGTGCTCGACCCAGCCGGGCTGGGGGTAGTGTTGCGCCAGCTCCACGTAACCGCTGCCCCGCACGAGGCCGTCGGGATCGACCACGAGCGCTCGTGAGCCGGTGGTGCCCTGGTCGAGGGCGAGGATGTAACGGCGGGCCGTCATCGGCCGAGGAGCGTCTTGGCCACGTCCGGCTGATCGGTGATGAGGACGGCGACGCCGGCGCCGATGAGGCGCTTCATGGCCGCCGCGTCGTTGACCGTCCACGCGCCGACCTGGATCCCCGCCTGCCGCGCCTGGGCCAGCGCGGCCGTGTCCACCACCGTATGCTCCAGGCCGACGAAGCCGACGCCCGACGCCCTCAGCGCCTCGAGCTCGGCCGTGAGCGTGGTGCGCCCGAGCATCCTGGCCGAGTAGAGGGCGCAGATGGCGAGATCGCGACGCAGCTCCCTCATGCGCTTCCAGGTGGCGGGCTCGAAGGCCATCGCCACCGTCGAGCCCACCATGCGGTGACGGTCGAGGATAACCAGGACTTTCTCCTCGATGCCCGGATAGCGGGCGCGGCCGGCGTCGAGCTTGATCTCGAGCAGCATCCGGCGCCCGCCCTGGGACGCGACGGCCGTCACCTCGTCGAGCGTGGGCACGGTCTCGCCGGTGACGGCGCCGGCTCTGTCCTTGAGACGGAGGGCCTTGAGCTCGGCCACGGTCCGGTCCTTCACCGCTCCCTGGCCGTTCGTCGTCCGGTCGAGCGTCGGATCGTGAATGACCACCACCTCGCCGTCCCGGGAGAGGTGAACGTCGAACTCGATGAAATCGGCGCCGAGGGCGACGGCGTTCCGGAAGGCGAGGAGGCTGTTCTCGGGCCAGAGGAGGGCGCCGCCCCGGTGTGCGGCGAGCAGGGTGGCGGGCTTCCCCTGCCCTCCCACCGATCCGGCGACCACGGCGAGACCAACCAGCGCCCAGCCGGCCAGCGAGACCAGGCGCAAGTTATTTCTCGCTCTCGATGAGGCCCTTCACGAACCAGCGCTGCATGAAGATGATGATGGCCACGGGAGGCAGGAGGGCCATCATGGCGCCGGCCATGATGAGGTTCCAGGTGGGCAGCTCGGTGCCGCTGCGCGGGATCAGCCCCTCGAGCCCGATGACCACCGTTCGCATCGCCTCGGTATTGGTGATGAGGAGCGGCCACAGGTATTGGTTCCAGCCGAAGATGAAGAGCACCACGAAGAGCGCGGCGATGTTCGCCCAGGACAGGGGCAGGAGGAACTGGAAGAGGAAGCGGATGGGCCCGGCGCCGTCGAGCTGCGCGGCCTCGGCCAGCTCGTTGGGAATGGTCAGGTAGAACTGGCGGAAGAGGAAGGTGGCGGTGGCCGAGGCCACGAGAGGGATGGTGAGCCCCTGATAGGTATTGAGCCAGCCGAGGGTGCCCACCACCTCGTAGGTGGACATGAGGCGCACGGGCACGGGCAGCATGAGGGTGACGAAGATCATCCAGAAGCAGAGTATGCGCCCGCGGAAATCGAAGTAGACGATGGCGAAGGCCGAGAGCATGGAGATGATGATCTTGCCCACGGCCACGGCCACCGCCATCACCAGGCTGTTCATGAGCATGCGGCCCATGTGGACCTTGCGCCATGCCTCTGCGTAGTTCTCCAGGAGATGCGAAGACGGGATGAGCCGCGGCGGTCGCTGGACGACTTCCTGGATATCCTGGGTGGAGATGACGAAGGCGTAGTAGAGGGGGAAGGTGACCACGGCGATGCAGGCGATGAGCAGCGCGTGCACGATGGCCGCATTCCACGGGAATGGTTTCTTTCGAGGCGCCGCCACCACGCCGACGCGCACACGCTCGAGCTGCCCCGCGCCGACCGCGCTCATCGGTAAGTAACCTTCTTCTCGGCGAAGCGGAACTGGAGCATGGTCAGGCCGATGACGAGGGCCATCAGGATCACGGACTGGGCGCCCGAGGAGCCGAGGTTCAAGCCGATGAAACCGTCCTTGTAGAGCTTGTAGACCATGATGGTCGTGGCATCTCCGGGTCCGCCCTTGGTGACGGCGTCGATGACGCCGAAGGACTCGAAGAAGGCGAACACCATGTTGAGGACCACGAGATAGAACGTGATGGGCGAGACGAGGGGAAAGACGATGGAGCGGAAGCGGCGCACCGGTCCTGCCCCGTCCACGTCCGCCGCCTCCATCACGGCGCCGGGGATGGCGAGGAGCCCCGCGATGTAGAAGGCGATGTTGTAGCCGAGGTGCGTCCACGCCGTGGCCGCGATGACCAGCGTCATGGCCACCCAGCCCTTGAGGAGCCAGTTGAACTCGTAGGCCGTCACGAAGGAGAGGAAGTACGGCAGCACACCGTAGGTGGGATGGAAGATGAAAAGGAAGATGATGCCCGACACCGCGGGCGCGATGCCGTAGGGCCAGAGGAGGAGCGTCCGGTAGGCGGCCAGGCCCCGGATCTTCTGGGTGGCGAGGGCGGCAAGCACGAGCGCCCCCGCCACCGCCAGCACCGTCACCCCCGCCGCGAAGACGAGGGAGTTGGCCACGCTCCGGTAGTACTCGGGGTCGGCGAGCAGCTTGGTGAAGTTCTCCAGGCCGATGAAGGTCATGGTGTCGCCGAAGGGCGAGACGCGGTACAGGGAAAGCTGAAGCGACTTGAGGGCGGGCCAGAAGAAGAAGACCACGGTCACCGCCATCTGGGGAAAGACCAGCACGTATGGCAGCCACCAACTCCGGAAGACCGTCCGTTGCATGACGCCGCCCGCCCGTCCGCGACCTATTGCTTGTTGGCGGCCGCGAACTCCTTGAGGAGGTCGTTGGACTTGGCCGCGGCGTCGTCCAGTCCCTGCTTGGCCGTCTTCTTGCCCGCGAAGATGTTCTCGAGCTCGCTCTCGATGACGTCCCGGATCTGGACGAAATTGCCCAGGCGCAGCCCCTGGCTATTGGGAGTGGCCTTGCCCTTGGTCAGCTGGGCGAAGGCCGTCCACTG
Organism: Candidatus Methylomirabilota bacterium; assembly: GCA_036002485.1. Taxonomy (NCBI): domain Bacteria; phylum Methylomirabilota (SeqCode); species Candidatus Methylomirabilota bacterium. Next base: position 36,319 of record DASYTI010000001.1, read on the forward strand.
GTCTGGGTTCTTCTTGAAATGGTAGCCCGCCTCGAGATTCTTCACCGCGCTGTTCGAGATGGCGAGATAACCGGTGGTCACGTGCCACCACATCTGCTGGTTCGTCTCGGAGACGAACTTGAGGAACCGCGCCGTCCCGCGGTTCTCGTTCGCTGGTTTGCCCTTCATGACCCAGAGGGTGGCGCCCCCGATGATGGAGGTGGCCTTGGGGTAGGGCGGGCCCCAGTGCGGCAGCTGACCCGTGCCCCACGCGAACTTGACGCCGCGGGTGAAGCCGCCGATGAGCGCCGAGGACTGGATGTACATGGCGCACTCGCCGTTGATGAACTTCGGGTCGGCCGTGCCTGCCCGCCCGCCGTAGGAGTAGACGTTGTCCTTCTGCCAGGCGGCAAGCTGGCCGATGTGCTTGACGCCGAACTCCTTGTTGATGAGGAGCTGCACGTCCAGGCCGTCGAACCCGTTCCGCCTGGTCGCGAAGGGCTGGTCGTGCCAGGCGTGCATGTTCTCCACCATCGTCCAGGACGGCCAGCCCGTGGAGAAGCCGCACTTGGCCGCTCCCGAGGCGATGATCTTCTTCGCGTACTCCTCGACCTGCTTCCAGGTCTGCGGCGGCTTGGCGGGATCCAGCCCGGCCTTCTGGAAGACGTCCTTGTTGTAGTAGAAGATCGGCGTGGAGGAGTTGAACGGCATTGAGTAGAGGTTGCCGTCCTTCGTGTAGTAGCCCACCACGGGCGCGATGAAGTCCTTCCAGTCCACGGCGATCTCCTGCTCCTTGAAGAGCTGGTAGACCGGATGCACGGCGCCCGAGAGCAACATGGTCTGGGTGCCGACCTCGAAGACCTGCACGATATTCGGGGCCTGGCGCTGCCGGTAGGCGGCGATGGCCGCGGTCAGGGTCTCCGGATACGTGCCCTTGCGGAGCGCCTTGACCTCGTACTCGGACTGGCTCTCGTTGAACTGCTTGACCAGCTCGTTGGTCGCGTCACCGAGCTGGCCCGGCATGGCATGCCAGAACTGGATCTCCGTCTTGGCCGAGGCGGGTGACGGCGCGAGGGCGACCAGGGCCGAGAGGGCGACGGCGCCGGTGATCGACCGCCAGACAGTCGTGGTGCGAGGCATGGCCGTCCTCCTCGTGGGAAATGGGTCCGAGACGCCGGTCATGCTACCGGAGCTGTGTCTCGCCGGGGTTGCGGGCTCGTGACGTTTGCGCATCGCCGCGCCAAGCGGGTCGGACTATAGCACGAATCAGACGTGCCGGAACTTGAGGCTGCGCTCGACCTGGGCCTGATAGGCCTCGAGCTCGGCCTGGAGACGCCGGGGTGACCAGCCGGCGAGCTCGCCCATGCGGCGGCCCACGGACTCGAAGCAGTCGAGACCCAGGCACGGGCTCTGGCCGATGCCCGTGCGGCGCAGGAGAAAATCCTGGAGGGAGACGGCCATCTCCTCGCGGACGGCGTGGTGGAGCTGGGCCACGATCTCCGGGTTCCGCGGGCAGAGCCGCTCGGCGCCGTCGGGCAGCTTGCGCAGGAGGGCGAGCACGCGCGTGTAGCCGCGTCCATAGGTCTCCACGAGGATCTCGAGCGTCTCCCGCGACAGGCCGGTGGCCGCCATCTCCTCGGAGACGTCCATCCACGCCCGCGCCTCGATCTTGCCCGCCTCGTTGTCGAGCCCGTCGAGGGTCAGCTCCGCGGTGCGCGAGGGGACGTGCCGTCCGAGGGCGCGCATGACGCGGTCGCCGACTTCCTCGGCCAGGCTGCGGAAGCAGGTGAGCTTCGTGCCCGTGATGGAGAGAAACCGGCCCCCGGGGCCCTCGACCACCACCTTGTGATCGCGCGAGACCTTCGAAGCTGATGCGCCTTCCTCGAAGGCCAGCGGCCGCACCCCCGCATACGTGTAGACGACCCGGTCGATGGCCACTCGCGGATCCGGCAGGGCCGGGCGCACGGCGCCGAGCAGGTAGTCGACTTCCTCGCGCGTGGCCCAGAGCCGGTCGGGATCGCCGTCGAAGTCGGTGTCCGTGGTGCCGACCATCGAGAACTGGCGCCACGGGATCACGAAGATCATCCGGTTGTCAGTCGTGGAGACATAGACGGCACGCTCGGTCATGCGCGGGAGCAGGCAGTGAATGCCCTTGGTGGTGCGGAGCACGCGCCGGCCCGCCTCCCGCATGCCCGCCAGCTCGCGCAGGCGATCGACCCACGGGCCGGCGCAATTGACAAGGACGGGAGCGCGTACCGCGTGCACCTGCCCGGTCAGGAGGTCACGCACCCGCACGCCGTCGAGCCCGCTCGCCCCGCGCGTCACCTCCTCGACCTCACAGTAGTTGTGCACGCGGGCCCCGTGGCGCGCCGCGGCCAGCGCGTTCTCGAGGCAGAGCCGCTCCGGGAAGAGCAAGAGGTCGTCGAAGTAGTAGCCGGCGCCCCGAAGGTCCGCGGCCTGGATGGAGGGCTCGAGGGCGAGAGCTTCCACCGGGGGGATGACGCGGAAGCGCTCCGTCTGCTTGCCCGGGGTGAGGAGATTGTAGAGCCACATCCCGATGCGCACCGTGATGAGCCCGCGCTTGGAGCCGCGATAGACGGGCACGAGGAAGGGAAGGGGGCGGACCAGATGCGGGGCCAGCCGCTCGAGGGTCTTCTTCTCGCGCAGCGACTCGCGCACGAGCCTGAAGTCGGCGAGCTCGAGGTAACGCAGGCCTCCGTGGATGAGCTTGGAGGATTTGGAGGAGGTGCCGGAGGCGAAGTCGCCCTTCTCGAAGAGGGCCACCGAGGCGCCGCGCAGGGCGAGGTCACGAGCGACGCCGGCTCCCGCCATCCCGCCGCCGATGACGACGGCGTCGAAGGTGGCTTCACCGATCCCGGACAGCCTGGTCACTCCACGAGCTCCCGGATGGATCGTAGCACGTGGTCCGGAGCCGTCGCGGCGATTCGGGGGTCGCCGGGACGCGTCACCCCCGAGAGCACCAGGATGGTCGCGAGCCCGAGGCGGCGGCCCATGAGCATGTCCGTCTCCAGGCGGTCACCCACGATCACGGACTCGCCCGGTGCGCAGCCGAGGGCGGCCAGGGCGACCTCGAGGATGATGGGCGAGGGCTTGCCCACGATGAGCTCCACGGTGTGATCGGTCACGGCCTCCACGGCGGCGATCATGCCCGCGCAGTCCGGGATCTCGCCGCCCTCCACCGGACACGTGCGGTCCGGATTGGTCGCGATGAGCCGGGCGCCGCCCCGCACGGCCTGCAGCGCGATGTTCAGCTTGGCGTACGTGAAGGTGCGGTCGAAGGCGATCACGACCCACCGTACCCTTTCGTCGTCCCGCACCTCGAAGCCATGGGCGCGCATCTCGGCCTGCATGGGCGGCTCGCCGATCACGAAGACGGGGGCGCCGGGGTCGAGGGTCCGCAGGTGGCGGGCGAGCACGAGGGACGAGTTGATCACGTCGTCGGCCGAGGCGGGAATGCCCAGCCGCGTCAGCTTGGCCGCGTACTCCTCGCGCGTCTGGAGCGGCTTGTTCGACAGGAAGGCGATGCGTCGGCCCTCGGCCCGGAGGGCGGCCATGGCCTCCGCCGCGCCGTCGATGAGCTGCTCGCCGAGGTAGACGGTGCCGTCGAGATCCACGAGCCAGCCGCGATACGGGAATCGAACGGACACTACCGCACTAACGCGTTGACCGCATGCCGGGCCGAGATGCGAGCCAGATCGATTCGGCCCTCGCCTCGGGGCGGCGCCCCTCAGCTCGAAATGCCACGCCCGAGGGAGAAGCCAGCCCGAGGCGTATCCATCTATACGTTGAGGGCTGGCGACGACAGAGAACGTGGCCCTTCGAGCTGAGCGGCCCCGCCGCGAGGCGAGGGCTGAGTCGAATTGGCGAAGTAGATCGGCCCGGCACGGTTGCTAGCGGAGCAAGGGTAACACCGCGGACTGAGCGAGATCGAACAGCGGAGCCGGCATGAGACCCAGCTGCACCACGCCCCACAAGGCGACCACGAGAGCGAGGGCGCCCGCGAAAGATGGGACGACGGTGGTGGGCGTCCCCTCGGGGTCGCGCATGTACATGCTCACGATGACGCGGAGATAGTAGTAGGCCGCGATGGCCGAGTTGAGGACGGCGATGACGGCCAGCCAGATATAGCCGGAGCGCACGGCGGCGCCGAACAGATAGAACTTGCCGACGAATCCCGCCGTGGGGGGGATCCCGATCAGGGAGAGCAGGAAGATCGTGAGCGTCAGTCCCAGCAGGGGGTGGCGGACGGCCAGCCCCGCGGTGTCCTCGATGCGCACGGCCTCCTCCCCGCCCCGCTCGAGAAGCAGGATGACCCCGAAGGCCCCGGCCGTGGTGAAGGTGTAGACGAGCAGGTAGAAGAGCACGCTGCCGTTGCCGAGGGCCCCGCCCGCCACGATCCCCACCAGCATGTAGCCGCCGTGCGCGATGGACGAGAAGGCGAGCATGCGCTTGAGGTTCTGCTGGGCCAGGGCAACGACATTGCCGACCGTCATGCTCAGCACGGCCATGCCCCAGAGGAGGAGCGCCCAGTCGGCCTGCACGGGGCGGAGGGAGGCGAGGAGCACGCGCAAGAACGCCGCGAAGGCCGCGGCCTTGGAACCGGTGGCGATGAGCGCCGTCACGGAGGTGGGCGCGCCCTCGTACACGTCGGCCGTCCACATGTGGAAAGGCACCGAGGAGATCTTGAAGCCGAAGCCGACGATGAGGAGGCCGAAGCCGATGAGGAGCAGGGGGTCGCGGGACGCCCCCGCGGCCACGGCCGCCCCGAGCTTGTCCAGATTGGTCGTGCCCGTCGAGCCGAAGATCAGCGCGATGCCGTAGACGAAGAAGCCCGAGGCGAAGGCGCCCAGCAAGAAGTACTTCATGGACGCCTCGCCCGCCTCGATGCGCGAGCGGAAGAAACCCGCGAGGACGTAGAGCGATAGGGACATCGTCTCGAGGCCCAGGAAGATCACGATCAAGTCATTGGCGCTCGCCATGATGACCATGCCCACGGCGGCGAAGAGCACGAGGATGTAGAACTCCCCTGACTCCTGGCCGCGCCGACGGAGGTAGTCCATGGACACCAGGAGCACGAGCCCCGTGGCGTAGCCGATGACGAGGTTGAAGAAGAGGGCGAAGTTGTCGAGCACCACCATACCCCGGAAGGCCGAGACGTCCGAGCCCCAGAGCAGCAGAGTGGTCACGAGGGCGGCCACCACGCCGGCCAGGCCCACAAAAGCCAGATGCCCGCGCCGGCCTCGCGGGGGCAGGAGGTCGAGCACCATGAGCACGAAGGCCGTCAGGGTCAGCACGATGGCCGGCGCGATCGCGAGCAGCGCCCCTCCGAGCGCTTCGGTCATGGAGTGCGAGGGGCCAGGGCGGCGGGGGCGGCGGCCTTGGTCTGCACCTGGGTGATGAGGGCCTGCACGCTCGCCTCGGTCTTGCTCGTGAAGGGCACCGGGTACACGCCGATCCAGATGATCAGGGCCAGCACCGGCCCCAGGATGACCCACTCGCGAGCCGACAGGTCCGCGAGCCGCCGGTTCTCCTCGCGAGTCACGGGACCGAAGACCACCCGCTGGTACATCCACAGAAGATAGACGGCGGCGAAGATGATGCCGGCCGTGGCCAGCACGGCGGCCAGTCGGTTGACCTGGAACGTACCGACCAGGATCAGGAACTCCCCGACGAAGCCATTGAGTCCGGGCAGGCCGAGCGAAGAGAGACACACGATGAGGAAGAGCACGGACATGGCGGGCATGACCGTCCACAGGCCGCCGAAATCCGCGATGAGGCGCGTGTGTCGGCGCTCGTAGAGCATGCCCACGATCAGGAAGAGGGCGCCCGTGGACAGGCCATGGTTGACCATCTGGATGATGCCGCCCACCAGGCCTTGCGGATTGAGGGTGAAGAGGCCGAGGACCACGAAGCCCAGATGGCTCACGCTCGAGTAGGCGACGAGCTTCTTGATGTCGGCCTGAACGGTGGAGACCCAGGCCCCGTACAGGATACCGATGACGGCGAGGGTGAACATCCACGGCGCGAAGGCGAGGCTGGCCTGCGGAAAGAGGGGTAGGCAGAAGCGTAGGAAGCCGTATGTGCCCATCTTCAGGAGCACCCCGGCCAGGATGACGCTGCCCGAGGTGGGGGCTTCCACGTGGGCGTCGGGCAGCCACGTATGGAACGGCCACATGGGCACCTTGACGGCGAAGGCGAGGGCGAACGCCAGGAAGAGGAGATCCTGGACCCGTCCGGCCGGCAAGACAAAGCGGGCGATCACGGGCAGGTCGAACGTGTAGATACCCGTGGCCGTCCCGTGCAGGAAGTAGAGGGCGAGGATGGCCACCAGCATGAGGAGCGAGCCCGTCAGCGTGTAGAGGATGAACTTGATGGCCGCGTAGACGCGGTTCGGTCCGCCCCAGATCCCGATGATGAGGTACATCGGGATGAGCATGGCCTCCCAGAAGACGTAGAAGAGGAAGAGATCGAGGGCGAGGAAGACGCCGAGCATCCCCGTCTCGAGCAGGAGCATGGTGATGGAGAATTCCTTCCAGCGCCGCTCGATCGAATCCCACGAGGCCAAGAGCGTCAGCGGCATGAGGAAGGTCGTGAGCAGCACGAGGAGGAGGCTGATCCCGTCCACGCCCAGGTGGTAGGAGACACCGAGGGTCGGCATCCACGGCGCCTGCTCGACGAACTGGTAGTCGGCCGCCGTGGGGTCGAAGCGCGCGTAGAGGGGCACGGACAGCGCGAAGGTCACGAGCGTGGTGACGAGGGCCGTGATCTTGACCAGCGCGTCGCTCCGGCGCGGGAGCAAGAAGATGAGGGCCGCCCCGAGCGTGGGGACGAAGGTGACCAGCGAGAGCACGTAGCTGGTCATTGTGAACGCCCTGGAATGGAGGACCCCGCGATGCGGTCAGGGCTCTTCGCGCAAGCGCTCATCGGGGGTGGGCGAAGAGCAGGAACGCGATCACGGCCACGGCGCCCACGAGCATGGTCAGCGCGTAGTTCATGACGAAGCCCGTCTGGAGCTGTCGCAGGCCGCGCGCCCAGCCGATGATGATCTGGGCCACGCCGTTGACGAGGCCGTCGATCACCCGGGGGTCGAAGACGCGCGCGAGCCAGAGGGAGAGCCGATAGAGGGGCTGGACGATGAGGGCGTCGTAGATCTCGTCGACATAGTATTTGTTCAGGAGCAGACGGTGCACGGGGGTCCGCGCCACGCCGATCGTCGCCGGGTCGATGGGCCGGCGCCCGTACATGAGCCAGGCGAGGAAGGCGCCCCCCGCGGCCACGACCACGGCCAGGGCCGCGAGGGCAAGCGCCGTCACGCCGCCATGCTCGGCCTCTTTGAGGGGCAGCACGGGCGAGAGGAAACGCGCGAACGCCGTCCCGTGAGCCGACGGCACGCCCAGCACGCCCGCCACCGCCGTCAGCAAGGCCAGCACGCCGAGGGGCAGCGCCATGATGGTGGGCGACTCATGGACGTGGTGCGCCTGCTCCCTGGACATCCGGGGCGCGCCCATGAAGGCGAGCAGGAAAAGTCGGCCCGTGTAGAAGGCCGTCAGGAGCGCGCCGAGGAGCAGGATGAGCCAGAGCGCGATGTGGCCTTCATGGAAGGTCGAGGCCAGGATCTCATCCTTGGAGAAGAAGCCCGCGAATGGCGGGAGACCGGCCAGCCCCCACGCGCCCACGAAGACGGTGACCGTGGTCACCAGCATGCGGGGCGCGAGCCCGCCCATCTTGCGCAAGTCCTGCTCGCCATTCATCCCGTGGATGACGCTGCCCGCGCCCAGGAAGAGCAGGGCCTTGAAGAAGGCGTGCGTCACGAGATGGAAGACGCCGGCGGCATAGGCGCCCACGCCCACGCCCACGAACATGTAGCCGAGCTGGCTGATGGTCGAGTAGGCGAGCACGCGCTTGATGTCGGTCTGGACGAGGCCGATGGTGGCGGCGAAGAGCGCGGTGAGCCCGCCCACCCAGGCCACGATCTCGAGCGAGAACGGGGCCATCTCGAAGAGCTTGTGACAGCGCGCCACCATGTAGACGCCCGCCGTCACCATGGTCGCGGCATGGATCAGGGCCGACACGGGCGTCGGGCCCTCCATGGCGTCGGGCAGCCAGGTGTGGAGCGGCAGCTGCGCCGACTTGCCGCAGGCCCCCGCGAAGAGCAGGAGCGCGATGGCGAGATAGGTGCCGTGGCTGACCGCGTCGGTGGCATTGGCGAAGACGGCGCCGTAGTCGAGGGTGCCGAAGGTCGTCCAGATCAGCATGATGGCCAGGCCGAAGCCGAAGTCGCCCACGCGGTTGACGATGAAGGCCTTCTTGCCCGCGTCCGAGGCCGACGGCTTTTCGTACCAGAAGCCGATCAGGAGGTAAGAGCAGAGTCCCACCGCCTCCCACCCGACGTAGAGGAGGAGGAAGTTGCCCGCGAGCACGAGCATGGCCATGGAGAAGACGAAGAGATTGAGATAGGTGAAATAGCGGGCATAGCCCGGATCGTCGTGCATGTAACCGGCGGAGTAGACATGGATGAGGAAGCCGACGCCGGTGACCACGAGCACCATCACCGCCGAGAGCTGATCCACCTGCACGGTGATGGCCGCCTTGAAGGCGCCCGCGGCGATCCACGGGAAGAGCTCGCCCACATACGTCTCGCCGTGGAGCACGCGGAGGAAGACCGCGCACGACACGAGGAAGGAAAGGCCCAGCGCGGGCACCGCCACCCAGTGCGCGCGGTGGCCGATCGCCCGGCCGAAGAGGGCATTGACGAGCGTGCCCACGAGCGGAAAGAACGGGATCAGCCAGACGAGTCGTGACATTGTGCTTTTCTGTACAAACCCGCCACACTCTAGCGGATGGGTCCAGGGGTGTCAAGGACGCGACGGGTTCGAACGGCTCATGATGCGTCTCCGCCGCCTCCTTCGGCGTTCCGCGCCGGCTCGACCAAGCCGAAGAACACGAGGGGAACGAGATAGAAGAAGAGAAGGTGCCCCGTGGCCATGCGCAGCGTTATCGCCGCGGCCGCGTCGGGGCCTGGCTCGACCATGAGGCAGAGGACGAAGTTCATCCAGGCGTAGAGCGCGGCGCCGATGACGACGAAGCGCGAGCCCGGCGGCACCGCGGCCACGACACCCCGCCAGTCGTGAACGGCCACCCGTCCCCATTGCCGCCGGATGGCCGCGGTTCGCCGGAGCCGCGCGATCATCCAGAGGGCGAGGAGGAACACGCCCGCCCCGAGCGTCCAGATGGTCCCCTCGCCGAGGAACCGCGCCCACGGCGTGAACGAGAGGAGATGCGCGGCGGCGCTCGCGAGAAACCCCAGCGCGGCCAGCCTCATCGCGATCATGACTCTCGTCTCCTGACTCAGCCCTCGGCTCGCGTCGCCGAGGGGCCGCCTCTCAGCTCGAAGAGCGGGCAGCGTCTCGGCTCGCACGACCCAGCCCTCGCCTCGCCGCTCTCCTCGCCTACGGCTCGTCGGCAGCGTCTTGGCTCGCACTACAGCACATTCGTGCGGGCGGGGCGAGAAGAGCTTGATATCCTCTCCGCATGGTCCGCTCCACCTTCCGGTTCTGGTTCAGCATCATCGTCATTCCGACCTTCCTCGTCATCGCCGTCCTCAGCTATTTCGCCTGGCGGCAGTCCGTTCCGGGGGTCCGCGCGGTGCTCGAGCCAGTCCCCCGCTGGATCGGCGTCAAGACGCCGCTCGCCGTGGATCTCTTCGCGGTGCGCGGCGGAGTCCGCTCCGTCGAGATCCGCCTGAAGCAGGGTCCCGCGCGTGTGGTCCTCGTCAAGCAGGAGTTCACGGGCGCGCCGTCGAATACCCAGCGCGTGGCCCTCCAGATCACGGGCGGCACCCTGGGCCTGCGCGAGGGGGGCGCCCTGCTCGAGGTGCGCGCCCGCGACGGCTTCTGGCGGCCCATCCGCGTGGACGACAAGCCCGTCGCCTCCGTACCCGTTACCCTGGATTTCACGCCGCCCTCGCTCGAAGTGGTCTCGGCGACGCGCTACTGGGCCAAGGGCGGCGGGGGGCTCGTGGTCATCCGCTCCCGAGGCGCCTCTCGCGTGGCGGTGAGCGTCGGCGCCCTGTCCTTCCGCGCGTATCCGGCGGGACCGGCGGACTCCAATCTCCACGTGGCCATCGTCGGCCTGCCCTGGAACTACGAGGTGGGGACGCCCATCGCCGCCACCGCCCAGGACGAGGCCGGGAACACGACCACGCGCAATGTCGCCGTCGAGGTCAAGGGCCGGCGCTTCAAGACGGACGTGATCGACGTGAAGGACGACTTCCTGGAGCGCAAGCTCCCCGAGCTCCTGCCCGAGCGCGGCGGGGCGATCCCGCGCGATCAGCTCCTCGAGGCCTTTCTCACCGTCAACCGGGACCGTCGCAAGCAGGCCGAGGAGACCAAGCGCACGCTGGCCTCCCGGACGCAGCCGCGGCCGCTCTGGGACGGCGTCTTCCTGCAGCCCCGCAATACCAAGGTCTTCTCCAACTTCGCGGAGACGCGCACCTACCGCTACCACGGGCGAGAGGTCGACACTCAGATCCACTTCGGCTATGACCTGGCCGCCGTGCGCCACGGGCCGGTGCCCGCGGCGAACGCGGGCGTGGTCGTCTTCGCGGGCCCGCTATCGATCTACGGCAATACGGTCATCGTGGATCACGGGCTGGGCCTGCAGACGCTCTACGCGCATCTCTCGACCATCGAGGTCAAGGAAGGCGATCAGGTGCGACAGGAGCAGGAGCTGGGGCGCACCGGCGATACGGGATTCGCCATGGGCGACCACCTGCACTTCGAGGTGCTCATCCAGGGGGTATCGGTGACGCCCGTCGAGTGGTGGGATGCCCGGTGGATCCGCGATCATATCGGCCGGCCGCTGCGTGAGGCGAGCCTGCTCCTCATCGAGTCGATCATGCCCGAGCTGGCGAAGGAGCAAGCCCCGCCCCCGCCCCGACGCCGTCGCGCGGCCGTGCCGCCGCGGGAGCAACCTCCGAAAGTCGAGAGCCCCTAGCGGGTCACCTTCACCAACGGAAGCGCGCCTTCCATCTCGCCCTTCATGACGGGATGCTGGTTGCCCCCGACCGAGCGCGATTTCTGTGCCACCTGCTGCTCGAGGTACTCGTAGAGCTCCTGGACGGTGACGATGCCGTCCTTGTTGAGGTCGGCCGCGCCTTTGAGCCCCTGCACGAGGTAGTAGGTGAAGATGCCGTGCCCGAGCTCGGCCAGCTCGATCGACACTTCGGAGGTACGCGAGGCCGTGATGATGGCGCGTCCCTTCGAGCGGGTCAGCCGCTCGAGGAACTGGTCGTCCAGGTTGGTGGCGCGCGTGCGCTTCGCGCTGAAGGTCCGCCCGCCCGCCGCGCCGCTATAGCAGGCGTCGAGGAAGACCACCATGCGCTCGGCCTCGACCCGGCTGAAGATGGTCTGCATCTCGTCCATGGGCAGCGCCGTCGAGTACAGATCGTCCGGGTCGGCGTCGGCCGGGATCAGATACTTGGCGAGCCCGTCGCGCTCGACGCCTCGCTGGTCCACCTCGGGAGCCCCGTGGCCCGCGAAGAAGATCACCACCGTGTCGTCCTTCTTGGCCGAGCGCGCGAGGAAGGTGCCGAGGGCCCACTTGATGTTGCGAAGAGTCGGCGGCTTCTCGCTCTTGTCGCTCAGCAGGAGCACGTGATCCTTCCGGAAGCCCCCGGGTCCGACCAGGACCTGATAGAGCGCCTCGGCGTCTGCCACGCTGTAGCGGAGCGAGGGGATGTCCGTGCTCTGGTAGCGCCCCACCCCGATGACGACGGCCCATCGGTCGCTTACGGGCTTGACGGGCGGCGATGGCGGGGGGGCAGGCGCGGACGCCACCGGCTTCGGCTTGTCATAGATGACCGTGCGAAGCTCCTGCTTGATGGTGCCGTCGGGCTCCGTGGCCGTCAGCACGATGGCATTGGCGCCCTCGCGGAAGGTGACGGGCGCGCTGACCGCGACGGAGCGCGGCGGCGTCTTGTCGCTCTGCTGGTGCACCTGGGTGCCGTTGAGGGCCACCGTGACCTTGGCCACGCCCTTGCTCGACGTCACCAATGCCGCCACCACGCTCGACTCCTCGCTCACGCGGGAGCGATCCTCGGGGTACCGGAACGACACGGTCAGCGGCGCGGCTTTCTCGTAATAGACGGTCCGCACCTCTTGCTGGGTGACGCCGTCGGCGTCCGTGGCGGTGATGACCACGGTGTTCTGGCCCTCGCGGAGCTTGAGGGGCAGGTTCACGGCCGCCGAGGTCGTGCCGGGCTCCTGGCGCGCGACCTCGACCCCATTGAGGGAGACGGCCACGCGGCGGACGTTCTTGCCGCCCGACGCGAGCCCGGCGAGCGCCACCGTCTCGTTGTCGAAGCGCGCCTGATCAGCCGGCGAGGAAAGCGTCACCTGGAGCGGGACGGCCCTCGGAGCGGGCGCGGGCGCGGCGACTTGAGGCGGCGGCGGGGGCTGGGGAAGTGGCGGGGCGCCGATCGGCGGAACGGGGCCGGGCGGCGCGCCCGGCACGGCCGGCCCTCGAGGCGGCAGATAGAAGAGGCCGCGGGCCTCTTGCCGGGTGGTGCCCTCGCCATCCACGGCGGTCACGATGACGACGTTCTTGCCCTCACGGAGCTTGATCGGCACATCCAGGGCTATCTCCGGCTTGGGCGCGCGCCGCTCGTTCTTGCTCGCCACCTCGGCGCCGTTCACGGTGACCACCACCGAGGCCAGGCCTTTGCCCGCGGTGACCTTTCCGCCCAGCGTGATGCTATCGATACCGACGCGGTCCTTCTCGGGCATGCCCTCGAGGGCGAACTGTATCGGACCGGTGGTGGGATGATCGAGACCGACGAGCTGGAATCGGAGAGTGCCTTGGGGCCCGTCCGCCTTGATGTACTGGCGTGCCTCGGGTGAGTACCAGAGATGGTTCTCGAAGCTCCGGCCGCCCTGATTGGTGAAGGTGAGGACGATGTGGAAGGCCTTGAAGGTTCCCGCGAAGACCTGCACGTCTTCGTAGGCCACCACCCTCCAGCTGATGGAGACGGGGAACGAGCGCCCCGAGGTTCCCGGAGTCTCCCAGAGGCTGTTCTGAAAACCGGACTTGCCGACCTCGAGCGGCCACTTCAGCTCGATGGGCGGGCTGAAATCGAGGACGGCGTCGCCCCGCTGCGCGCGGGCGATCCCGAGGTCCTTGGTCAGGTGGATCTCCCAGCGCGGCCTCGTGGAGAAGACGTAGATGTCCTTCTCGATACGGATCAGCTCGTAGAGGCCGTCATTGCGCACCCACTTCTCGCCGAGCGTATACGTCGGCCGCTCGGCCCGCGGCTTGGCCTGCGCGTGGGCGAGCGCGGGCGAGAGCACGAGGGCCAGCACGATCGCCGAGGCGAAGAGGGCAAGAGACGTTCGAGCTGAGACGCGGCCCGCAGTTCGAGGCGAGGGGCGGCGCCTCGCCGACGCGAGCCGAGGGCGGAGTTGATCCCGCAGGAGAGGAGCGCGGCGAGGCGCGAGCTGAGACAATCGCTTCAGGCCTGAACGAACCATGTGATGACCCTATCCGCCTGGGCGGGGCCGTGTCAAACTTGGCGGGAGAGGCCTGCTTCCTCGGTTCGCGAGCGGGAACTCGCCTGGAAGCTCGGGTACTTACCGCCGCGCCGCCGAGAGGTCGCGGGATTCCACGTACTCCCGCTGGGCGAGCTCGGTCAGCCCTATCGTCTCGTAGACCTGTCCGAGCAGCAGATGCAGGGTCGGCTCGTCGGGGTCTTTGGCCACCGCGGCCAGGAGCTCGCGCCGGGCCTCGGCATAGAGCCCCTCGCGGAGGAGATAGCCGGCCCGCATGATGGCCACGCTGGAGGCGGGATAGCCGGGCATCGAGGCAGGGACGAGGATGCCGAGCGATTCCTGCACCCGCGCGGCGTCTCCGGCGGCCAGGATCTCGAACTCGGTCTGCTGAACCGGCTGACCCGCCGTCTCGAGCTGCCAGAGATAGCGCACGCCGGGCTGGAGCGCGGGCGCGGAGGCAGGATACGCCACGGGCCGCCGCGGAAGATCCGCCTGCTCCCAGAGGGGACCCTTGGCCGAGAGCACGCGCACGCGGTAGCGCAAGGTGTCCGAGCCGTTCCACTCGAATGCCACGGTGCCGGGCAGGATCTTCGTGTCGCGGGGGGCGAGCTGGAGCACGCGCGGCGGGCGCACGTTGCGCACCGAGAGCGGGAGATAGGCCAGGTCCTTCTGCTTGCCGGAGAGAAAGTCCGTGACCCCGCCCACGAGACCACGCAGCTTGTCGCCGGAGGCGGCCGCGGCGGGCGGCTGCACGGTGAAGGGCGAGTTGGCCGCGGAGACCGATTGCGCTCCCCGCCCGCCCGTGAAGACGACGGCCGCGCGCGCCGAGCCGCCGGCGCGGATCTGGTCGCCCGCGCGGAGCGCCTGCAGAGGCTGGGCCGCGCCCCACGCGGACTCCCCCGCCCGCTTCACCTCGATCTGGCCGCCCTCCGCGCGGATCTCGGTGACCACGGCCACGGGATCCGCGGCCATCGCCACTGACGGGAGGATCAGCGTCCATTCGAGCAGACCCGCCCCAAGCAGTACCGCCAGAGTCTTGGCCACGCTCAGCGCTCTCTTTCGTCGGGCTCCGGCGGCGCGACCTCGTAGATCCGCACGGGCTCCTGCCGTCCCTTGACCTGCACCAGTCCGCGGTCGGTCATCCCCACGTCCAGGGCCGCATTTCGATAGGCCGACTCGGTCACCAGCATGATGGTGCCGAGCTCCTTGTTCAAGCCCTCGACGCGGGAAGCCAGATTGACCGTGTCTCCCACCACAGCGTACTTGACCTTGCCCTCCCGGCCGACGTTTCCCGCGAACACCTCGCCGGTGTGCACGCCCAGCCCCATACGCAGCGGCGGCAGCCCCTCGGACTCCCAGCGCCGGTTGAGGCCGGCGAGCGCCCGCTGCATGGCCAGCGCGCTCTGCACCGCGTGGCGCGCGTGATCCGGATCGTCGAGGGGAGCGCCGAACACGGCCATGATCGCGTCCCCGATGAAATCGTTCACCATGCCCCGATGGACGAAGATGGCCGCCGTCATGGCGTCGAAGTACTCGGTCAGCCGCGCGGCCATCTGTTCGGGCGCCATGCGCTCGGAGAGCGTGGTGAAGCCGCGCAGGTCCGAAAAGAGAATGGAGACCTCGCGTCGCTCGCCGGCCAGCTCCTCGGGGCGGCGCTCCACGCGCGCGGCCACCTCGGGACTGACATAGCGGCCGAGAGCCTCGCGGAGCCGCCGCCTCGCCAGGACGTCGGCGCCCAGCCCGAGAAGGGCCACGGCGAGGACGGGGAGAAGAAAATCCACGAGGTAGCCGCGTTTGAGAGCGGCCAGGCTCGCGGGAATGCCCAGGATGGCCGCGGCCGCGAGACAGACCACGGTGCCCCAGAGCGGCCGCAGCGCGGTCATGACGAGACCGGCGAGGAGCACCGCCCCGAGCTGGACTCCGAGCGCCGCGATCCATCCCGCCGGCCGGACGAAGCTCTGGGTCAGCAGCATCTGGGCGATATTCGCCTGGATCTCCACGCCCGACATCCGGCCAAAGGGCGTCATGTGGAAATCGCGGCCGTCCTGGAAGGTACCCCCCACGAGCACGATGCGTCCGCGCAGGGGATTGTCGCCGGCGATGTCGGCCCCCGCGTCGCCGATGGCGGCCACCGCGTCGGACGGAATGGTCAGGAAGCTTCCGGGGGGACCGATGAAGTTGATGGGGAGAACCGTCCCCGGCTCCGAGGTCTGGGACTGGCTGACCGCGGCCCCGAAGGCGACATCGCGGCCGACTCTCACCACCACGCGCCGGACGATGGCGTCCCCGTCCACCGGGACCTCCGGGGCGCTCAGCACGACCAGCTTGGCGAGCGCGGGATCGGCGAGCGGACCGCGATCGGGCAGGGCCGCGCTCGCCACCACGAGCCGGCGCGCTCCGCGCTCCGCGAACTCCGCCATGGCCTGGGCGAGGGCGGCGTCCTCCGGCGCGGGTCCGGCGGTGCGAAACGAGATGTCGAAGCCCACGGTGACGCCCCCCGCGCGCTGGATCCCCCGCAGCACCCGCGCCAGGTAATCGCGCGGAATGGGCTGGCGCCGACCGAGAGCATCGAAGGCGCCATCGTCGACGGCCACGATGACGATGGTCCCGGGCTGGCGCGGGCTCTGCAGATACATCAAGAGGTCGAGCGCTCGGACCTGGAGCGACTCGAAATAGCCCATGGCCGAGCCCGCCGTCACCGCGCAGGCGGCGATCGCGCCCACCACCCAGAGCTGGCGGAGGCGGGCCCGCCTCGCGCGCCACCATCCCAAAACACTCATGGGCCAATGATGCTCATGGACCGGGGGGGCTCATCCGGCGGTCGCTCATCCAGTCCCCGAGTCTAGCGCCGACCGGGCATCATCTGAGCGGGCAGCCACAGCGCCAGCTCCGGCACGAAGAAGAGGATGATGACGAGCACGACCATGAGGATCACGTACGGCGTGGTGCCGATGGTGATCTCGCGCGCGCCTGAGCCGGGCATGAGGTTCTGGATGACGAAGAGATTGAGCCCGACGGGGGGCGTGATGAAGCCGATCTCGAGCCAGACGACCATGATGATGCCGAACCACACCGGATCGAAGCCCAGGCCCGTGATGAGGGGAAAGAGGATGGGGAGCAGGATGATCATCACCGACAGCTCCTCGAGCGCATAGGCGATGACGAGCAGCACCGAGAAGATCGCCGCGAAGAGAGCCCACTTGGGAAGCCCCAGGGTCAGCACGGCGTTCAGGAGCGCCTTGGGGGCGCCCAGGAGCGCGATCACGTGCGAGAAGATAGCGGCAAAGAGGATGATGAGCATGACCATGGACGTGGTGCGCACCGTCGCCTGAAAGGTCTGGTTCAGGGCCCGCCAGGAGAGATTGCCGTAACAGAAGGCCAGGAGCATGCTCACCACGGATCCGAGGGCCGCCGCCTCCGTCGGGGTGACGATGCCGAGGTACATGGAGCCGAGGACGACGAAGATCAAGATGGCCACGGGCGCCACCTCGCCGAAGGAGCGGAGTTTGTCCCGGAACGACCCGCGGTCCTCGGCCACGCGCGGGGCCTTCTCGGGCCAGATGAGCGCGTAGACGACCACGTAGATCGCGAACATGACGGCGAGCACGATGCCGGGAATGATCCCGGCCATGTAGAGATGGCCGACCGAGGTCTCCGTCATCACGCCGTAGATGATCATGGGCACGGAGGGCGGGATGAGGATGCCCAGGGTGCCGCCCGCCGCGATGGAGCCGATGATGAGCGGCCGCCCATAGCCGCGACGCTCCATCTCGGGAATGGCGATCATCCCGATGGTGGCCGCGGTGGCCACGCTGGAGCCGGACACCGCGGCGAAGATGGCGCAGGAGAAGATGCTCGCCACCGCGAGGCCGCCCGGAAGAAAGCCCACCCAGCGCGCGACGGCGGTGAAGAGCCCCTTGCCGATGCCCGAATGGAGCAGGATGCCGCTCATGAAGATGAAGAGGGGGACGGCGATGAAGGAAAAGCTCGTGGCGTTGGTCCAGGCGATGGATCCGACCACCCCCATGCCCACCTTCCAGCCCTTCAGGTAGAGGAGGCCGACCACGCCGGCCAGCCCGAGCGAGATCGAGATCTCGAGTCCGAGGGCGAAGAGGAGGAACAGGAGCGCGATGAGGAGGGTGCCGAAGAGGGCTTCGCTCACCGCGCCTCCGGCGAGGGAGGCACCTCGTCGCGGCCGGCGTGGGGCCCGAGGGCCGCGCGGAGCTGACGACGCAGCGCGATCATCATGGCGCCCGCCGTGAGGGCCAGGCCCGCGGGAATCAGAAACATGGGCAGCCAGAGCGGGTAGAGCATGACGGCGGAGACGCGACCGTAGTGGAAGGCGGTGAAGGCGGACTGGGTGGTGACCCAGATGACGGCGAGCAGAAAGACGATGCCGATGACCAGGTTGAAGACGCGCAGCCACGCGCGTACCGCGGGGGGCAGGTGGGTCGTGATGAGATCGACGCGGACATGGCCGCCCACGCGAAACGTCTGGGCGGCTCCGCCGAAGACCACGAGGAGGAGGAGGAAGGGCCCGATCTCGTCGACGAAGAGCTGGGGCCGGTCGAGGAAGTACCGCATGAGGACGTCGAAGGAGATGAGTACGGCGAGGACGAGCACGGCCACTCCGGCGAGCAGACCGGCCGCCCTCGACGTCTTCGCGATCACGCGGCGGGCCGGATCAGCAGACGAGGGCCGCCGCGGCGGGCGTCATCATGGACGTCTCCCCTCTAGAGCGCGGGGACCAGCCCGCTGATGATCTCGAGGGACAGGGAGTGAAAAACGAGCCTCACGAGGCCGGCTCTGCTCCAAAGCCCATGACGCGCGACAGCTCGCGCGCGCGCTCCATCACCAGGGCGCCCAGACGCTCCTGGTCAGCGGCCAGGCGCTTGCTCGGGCCGCCCACCACGAGCCCGGCGAGAAGCTCGCCGTGCCGGTCGAAGACGGGAGCGGCGATGCCGGCGGCGCCCTCGGCGATCTCATCCACGGAGATCGAGAGTCCCGCGGCGCGAATCTCCTCGATGGCGCGCCGCAGAGCGGTGCGCGTGACGGGTGTCTGGGGCGTGAAGGCCCGGAGCTTGGTCGTGCGCAGGTACTCGTGACGGCGGGTGGGCGGGAGGTGGGCGAGCAAGAGCTTGCCGATGGCCGAGCAATAGAGCGGACGGCGAAGGCCGAGAGGCGGCGTGTAGCGGATGGGATCCCGGCCATCCACCTTGTCGATGTAGACGGCCACGGGCTCATCGCTGGCCATGGTGGCGAGGAGCGCCGTCTCCCCGCTCTGCTCGGCGAGGTCTTCCAGGAAGGGACGCGCCAGCTGCGGGAGCTCGCGGTTGGACAGGGCCGCCATGGCCAGCGTGAAGGCGGCGGGGCCCAGCTGATAGCGCCCATCGGAGCTTCTCACGAGGTAACCCAGCCGGGCCATGGGGCGAAGCAGGTAGAGCAGGCTGCTCTTCGGTGAGCCCAGCCGCTGGGAGAGCCCCGAGAGCGTCGCGCCATCCCGGCGCCTCGCCAGGGCTTCCAGCACCTCGAGGGCCCGGCCGAGGGCGCGGGGCCCCGCGTCCCGGCTGCGCGGACGCGGCGGCCCTGGGGTCGGTTCCCTCGTGATGGCGGCTATTCGCATTTGTGAACCTCTGTTCGAAAGACCGAACGGCAGAGTGCCATGCCGGCTCCGGCTGTGTCAACCCGGCCGGTATTCTACTGGGTCAAGTTGCGAGCCAATTTTACTCAGCCCTCCCCTCGGGGCTGCGCCCCTCAGCTCGAACCGCCATGCCCGAGGGAGCCAGCAACGCGAGGCGTACGTGGCCCTTCGAGCTGAGGGCGAAGCCCGAGGCGAGGGCTGAGTGGATCGTACGTTGAGCGTTGCTGGCGACCGAGAACGTGGCATTTCGAGCTGAGCGGCCCGGCCGCGAGGTGAGGGCTGAGTTGATGTGGCGAAGCAAATTGGCCCAGGAGCGTGCCTAGCGGAAGCCTTTGCTGAAGAGAGCGGCCGGGGGCACGAAATCCCCGAGAACGCCCATGAGCAGATCAAGGAGGGCGGGGCGACGCAGAAGCGCGTGCGCCGCGGCATTGGCGAGCCGGCGCCGCGCGATCACGAACTGGAGCGCGCGGGTGAGCCGCGCCTTGCCGCGGAAGTGCTCGCGGCGTGCCTCCGCATAGGGCCTGAGCGCGGATGCCTCGAGGGTGCCGCGCTCGATGGCGGCATGCGCCACCTCGGCCAGGAGCTCGGCGGATCGGAGCGCGGTGAAGATCCCCTCGCCCGTGAACGGGTCGTAGAAGCCCGTCGCGTCTCCGGCGAGCATGACGCCGCCCGCGCGCGGCTCCTTGACTCGATAGGCCAGCGGACCCATGGCCTGCAAGGCCCCCACCGGCTTCATCCCCTCGAGCCGCGCGGAGAGCCGCGGCAATTGCCGGAGGCGCGCATGGAAGAAAGTCTCGAGCCGGCCCGCGAAGGGCCTGGCATGCGCCAGGGGAACGACCAGGCCCAGGTTGACGAGACCGGGAGCCACGGGATTGAGAATGGCGTAGTCGGGCGGATCGACGAAGATCTCTCCGCGCTCGTCGAAGCCGTCGAGCCCGGCCACGTGCTGGATGAGGGCCATGCGCCGGAGGCGGTGCGGGCGCAGGAGCCCCAGCGCCGCCGCCACGGCGGAAGCGCGGCCGTCGGCACCAATCACGAGCCGCGCGCGCAACTCGAGCGCCCGGCCCTCGGCATCCTGAGCCTGGACGCCCTTCACGTTGCTCCCCTCCCTCAGAAGGCCGGTGACGCGATGACGCTCTCGCACGTCCACGGGCAGGCTTCGCGCACGATCGACGAGGATCTGGTCCAGCCTCTCGCGGACAATGGCCAGCGCATGGTCCCGGTGACTGGGCCAGGGACCGGTGGTGGGATACGATCCCATGATGACCGTGCCGTCAGGCGCCACGATCTTCATGCCGCGCAGGGGCTGGGCGCCCGCCTCGTCGATCGCCTTGAGCACGCCCAGCCGGTCGAGAATGCGCGCGGACTCCGGCGAGAGGTACTCGCCGCAGATCTTGGGACGCGGGAAGGCGGCCTTGTCGAGCAGGGTCACGCTCCAGCCGCGCTCGGCCAGGAGAATCGCGGAGGCGGCCCCCGCGGGACCCGCGCCCACCACGATCACGTCGCGCGCGCTCATGGCCGGGAAGTTCGAGCCGAGACGCTGCCCGCTGTTCGAGGCGAGGGGCGGCGCCTCGCCGACGCGAGCCGAGGGCTGAGTTGATCCCGCAGGCGTGGCAGTTCGAGCTGAAGGGCGAAGCCCTGAGGCGAGGGCTGAGTAGATGAGCGGCGAGGCGAGTGCTGGGTCGTGGTCCTGACGGCGCAGAGACGCAAGGCCCAGGCGTGGCGATGCACGCGCACGTCGGCGAGATCGGCGCGCCGGGCGAGGGACTCGACCTCGCCGAGGGTATAGGCGCGCCGGACGGACATGGGCCCGTCGTGGCGGGACATGCGGTTCCTGGCCAGGAGCCGCGTGGTCAGCCAGACCACGGCATGGGCCAGGCGGCTCCGGAAGAGATCATTGGCCACGAGACCCCGCCGGGCGGCGCGATCCATCTCGGCGAGGGAGACCGCGGCCTCGGCGGGCGGCAGGTGATGGAGCACGAGGGCGGAGATGGCCACGTCCACCGAGCACGGCCGCACGGGGAGGGCGAGGGCGTCGCCGCGGACCAGCGTGACCTCGGGATAGCCGGCCATCCGAAGGGCGGCCGCGCGGAGCGTCTCGCCATCGCGATCCAGCGCGAAGATCCGGATGGAGCGACCCGCGCGGCGCGCCCACCGCACGAGCGCGCGCGGGATATCGCCGCCCCCGGTGCCCACGTCGAGGACGGTCACGCGGCGATCACGCGGCAGGTCCGCGACGAGGCGTTTCACGTGACGCATGGTCAGCCGGGCTCCGCCGAAGAAGGCATTGAAGCGCGCGATGTCGTCCAGGTTCTGGGAGAGGTCGGCGAAGGGCGCAGGCCGGTCGAGCATCTCGACGGCGTCGTGCGCGCGCTCCATGGGCAGCCCGCTACCAGCGAAGTAGCGCGCCTTCGGCGGCAAACCCCGGGCCGAGGGCGATCATGAGCCCCCAGTCGCCGGGCACGGGCTGGCCCGAGCGCAGAGTCTCTTCGAGCACGAAGACCACGGTGGCCGAGGACATGTTGCCGAGATGGCGCAAGACGTGGCGCGAGTGGGCGATCTGCGACTCGTCGAGGTCGAGGAGCCGGCGCGCCTGCTCGATCACGCGGCGGCCCGCCGAGTGGAGGACGAAGTGACGCACGTCCTCCTTCTTGAGCCCCTGCGAGTCCATGAGGAGATCGGCCATCTCTTTCATCATGGCGGCGCCGATGCGCCGCACGTCCTTGGAGAGGACGACCCGCGGCCGGCCGCCGGGAAACTCGAAGCCCATGGCCCCGAGGTGCTCGGAGCGAAAGAGGCTCTGATGGCAGACGATGACGGGGCCATCGCCCTCCCCGGCGATGGCCATGGCCCCCGCCCCATCGGCGAAGATGGCATGGGCCACCGCGCTCTCGAGCCGGTCGTCGAGGAAGTACGCCGTCGAGCAGATCTCCACGGCCACCACCACCGCGCGGTGCCGCGGAAAGGCCTGCACGTGATTGTGGGCCTGCTCGAGGGCGACCATGGCGCTGGCGCAGCCCGTGTCGCCCACGTGGACGCGCTGGGTCCCGGCTTTGAGGCCGAGGGTGGCGATGAGGTGCGCGTCGAGGCTCGGGCACAACCGGCCCGTGCACGTCGTGGTGGCGAGGAAGTCCACCTCGGCGAGATCCCATCCCGCCCGCTCCACCACGCGCCGGACGGCCTCCGCTCCTAGTTCAATAGCGCCACGGCGGAAGCGCTCGCCGAGCTCGTCCACGCTCTCGCCCGGCGTGAACGTCTCGGGATCGAGGTAGAGATAGCGCCCGTCGATCTCGCTGTTGGCGAAGAAACCGGCGCGGCGCGGATCCTCGTAGCCGGCCATGCGGAGGAGCGTCGTCTGGTCGAAGCGGTGGCGGGGCGTGGCCGTCGACACCGCGACGATTCTCGGCGTCCCCATGGGGCGAGGCTACACCCGCCCCCTTGCCCTGTCCATCGATGCTGGGTGTAATGGAGCACGGAACGACACGAAAGGAGACCCTATGCCGCTCTTCGCCTTCGAAGGCAAGTCACCGCGCGTGCATCCGACCGCGTTCATCGCCCCCACCGCCGTCCTCATCGGGGACGTCATCGTCGAGGAGAATGCCTCGGTGTGGTACAACGCCGTCGTCCGTGCCGACTTCTCGCCCATCATCATCCGCCGCGGCGCCAACGTCCAGGACTGCGCGGTCATCCACGTCACCCCGGCCGGCGGCACCGATGTCGGCGCGGGGGCGACCGTCGGTCATCTCTGTCTGGTCCACCAGGCCACCCTCGGAGAGGAATGCCTGGTCGGCAATGGCTCGACGGTGCTCGACGGCGTGAAGATCGGCGTGCGCGCCATGATCGGCGCGGGCTCGCTCGTCACGCCCGGCACCGAGATCCCCGACGGCGTGCTCGCCCTGGGCTCCCCCTGCAAGGTCAGGGGCCCGCTCGCGGGGACGCCCGCCGAGCGCTGGGTGGCCATGAACCCGAAGGGCTACCAGGCGCTTGCCCAGCGGCATCGCGTCGGCGTCTCGCCGGCCTGAAGGTGGCCCGGCGCTCCCTTCTCGGGAGGCTCTGGCGCCGCTTCTTACTGCTGGGCGTCCTCGCGCTCGGAGCGTTGCTGGCATGGGAGGCCGTGACGTGGCCCGACGTCAAGGCGCTCGCCACCCGGGCGCCCGCGACCACCGCCTTCATCGAGCGCTACAAGGAGCGCGAGCGCCAGGCGGGACGACCGCCGCGCGTCGCCTATCGCTTCACGCCCTATGCGGCGCTCTCCCCTCACGTCAAGCGCGCGGTCCTCGTCGCCGAGGACATCAACTTCTTCTCCCATGGCGGCTTCGACTGGGGCGAGATCCGAAGCGCCGTCGAGGAGGCCCTCGACGACAAGAAGGAGGCGGCGCGCGGGGCCTCCACCATCACCCAGCAGCTCGCCAAGAATCTGTGGCTGTCGCCGAGCCGCCACCCGCTCCGCAAGGTGAAGGAGGCGATCCTTACTTGGCAGCTCGAGCGCTCGCTGTCCAAGCGGCGCATCTTGGAGCTTTATCTGAACGTGGTGGAGTTCGGGCCGGGCATCTACGGCGTGGGTCCTGCCGCCGAGAGGTATTTCGGAAAGCCCGCGGCCGATCTCGACGAGGACGAGGCGGCACTGCTCGCCGCCTCGCTTCCCCGACCCTCGCAATGGCATCCCGGGATCACGAGCCGCGCCTATCAGCGCTATGTGGTGTCCATCCGCTCGCGCATGGGCAAGGCCGAGTTCCTCTGGAAGCAGATCTAGAGAGCTCATGAGGGATGGAACTTCCTGAGATCCTCTAGACGAGTCTCGTGAGTCTGATCGTTTCGCTCACCACCGAGGGGCCGCGCGCGAAATGTTGGATTGTGAGACCTGACCCCGATCACATCATCGGTGACATGGACCACTGACTCCCCTCGCCGCGGGCCTTCGCACGCGATTGTCCGCAGCGGCGCGGATCCCACGCTTTTCCGCTTGACAGCCCTGGCCGGGTGACTCGGTCATGCGGCGGCAGCCCTCGGAAAGAGCCGGCCCAGCGGCCCGCACACGGCCGCCGCTGCGCAAACGGGCGGGACCGGATCAAAAACCATTGCTCGTCGGAAAATCACTCGTCCCTGACGACGCGCAGGGCCTTCGTGTCACCGCGCGGACGGGGTGTGCTACCTGGCTCGGGGAGCGCCTGAATGTGGTTTGGGCGATCGACGTGTTGCATCCTCTGGCGGTGAGCGCGAGACCTTGCCTAGCTGAGACACCAACCCAAAGCTCCGTCGGGGTGTCCGCTCCAACAGGCGGCAGCCCGAAGGCGCCATCATAGAGATTCACGAGACTAGCCGCCGATGATGCCGCGCTCGCGCAGGGCCTGGATCGCCGCGTCGTCGTGGCCGAGCGAGCGCAGCACCTCGTCCGTGTGCTCGCCCAGTCGCGGCGCGCGCCTCGGCGTGGCCTTGGTCTCTCCCGTCATGGCGATGGGGCTCGACACGGTGCGGAGCCCCGGCACGCCCGCGTCGTCGAACGGCACGATCACCCCGGCCGCCGTCATCTGCTGATCGCGGGTGGCATCAGCCACGGTCGCGATCGCCCCGAAGGTCAGGCCCTGGGCGTCCAGGCGCGCGCGCCATTCTTCCCAGTCCCGCTCGGCGAAGACCGCATCCAGGATGGCGATGAGCGCTTGAGAATTGGCCCGACGGTCGCTCTGCCGCTTGAAGCGAGGATCCTCGCGGAGGTCCGGACGCTCGATGGCCCGAGAGAACGGCTCCCACGCCTTGTCCTCGGCGAGCAAGGACAGCACGAACCAGCGACCGTCGCGACAGCGGTACATGCTGGTCAGCGCGTTCAAGCCGCGCTCGCGCGGCAGCGGCTCGGCGAAGGCGGCCCCGCACAGGGCCGCCTGGATGAGGAAGCTGTTGGTCCAGGCGCCATTGGCCATGAGGGAGGTCGAGACCTTGGAGCCGCGGCCCATGCGCTCCCGCTGATAGAGCGCCATCATGATGGCGCCGAAGACAGCCATGGCGGTCGGATAGTCGCCCATGCCCGGCATCGACCGGGCGGGGGCGGCGCCCACGGCGCGCACGCGATCCATGAGCCCGGTGCGGGCCCACCACGCGTTGAGATCGAAGCCCGTCTTGCTCGCCTCCGCCCCCGCCTCGCCGTAGGCGGTGAGCGAGGCGAAGACGAGACGCGGATTCTCGGCGCTGACGTCCTCCCAGGTGAGCTTGAGCCGGGCCAGCCGGTCCGGCACGAAGTTCGTGACGAGGACGTCGGAGCGCCGCACGAGAGCGAGCAGGATGTCGCGCCCCTCGCGGGTGGTCAGGTCGAGGGCGACGCTGCGCTTGTTCCTCGAGGCGAGGAGCCACGCGTACTCGATGTCACTCCGGGGAATGCCGGGCAGGTCCTGGAGCTTGCGGTACGTGTCGCCACCCTCGGGCGCCTCGATCTTGATGACGTCGGCGCCGAAATCGGACATGACGGTGGCCGCCGCGGGCCCCGCCAGCCAGGTGCCGACGTCGAGGACCTTGAGGCCGCCGAGGACGGACACGATCAGCGCGCGTCGCGCGCGCTCGGCGCCAGGGCCGCGCGCACGCGAGGCAGCACCTCGCGAGCCACCCGCGCGGTGTAGCCGCGCTCGGGATCTTGCGGCACCGGCGGGTCGGGGATGGGGTGCAGCACCACGTAGTCGAACTCCACCTGCGCTTCGCGAAGCACCTCCACGAGCTGATCCGCCACCTCGATCGGCCCGCCGCGCAGGCTGAAGGCGTCGGCGGCGCTCGTCTGCAAGAAATCGACGACGCGCCCGCTCGCCTCGAGATCCGCCGCGTGATGGAAATCCGGCCAGACCTTGTGCTGATGCTTCAAGGTCTCGGGCTCCGGCCCCGACCACGTGAGCCCGGGCGGGTCGAAGAGCCGGGGCGAGTACTCGTAGTAGCCGGCCGCCATGGACTTGGCCATGGTCACGGCGCGGCTCGGCTCATCGAGGAGCACGGTGTGAAAGATGGCGGCCAGCCCGACGCGGGCCGGATCGCGACCGGCTTCCGCCGCGCC
Organism: Candidatus Methylomirabilota bacterium; assembly: GCA_036002485.1. Taxonomy (NCBI): domain Bacteria; phylum Methylomirabilota (SeqCode); species Candidatus Methylomirabilota bacterium. The sequence goes on from DASYTI010000001.1 coordinate 62,531, forward strand.
CGCCCGGATGGCGTCGACGGCCGCGCGGATGTTCGCCGGGTGAGTCCCCACACGGATGAACACGCCGTCGGCCACCCGGCCCGCCATGCGCAGGGTGCGCGGGCCACCCGCGGCGATCCAGATGGGCACCGGCCGATGATGCGGGAGCCGCGCGGGCCGGTCGGCGCCGACCTCGACCGACTCGCCGTCCAGCAATGCGCGCATGAGGCGCGTGCTCTCCTCCAGATCCTTGACGCGGGCGGGCTTGAGCCCCGCCAGCCTCACGGCCGTGTCGCCCACGCCCCAGCCGAGGAGAACCCGGCCGGGCGCCAACTCGTCGATGGTGGCGATCGAGGACGCGGTCACCGACGGGTGCCGGTTCACGGGATTGGCGAGGAGCGGACCCAGCATGATCGTCGTCGTCGCCCGCGCGGCCGCGGCGAGGAGCACGTAGGTGTCGCGCCGGCGGAGCTGGGAGTCGGGCTGGAACGCCGCGTCCCACCCGAGCATCTCCGCGCGCCGGACATCCGCGGCCAGCGTGTCCACGGAGCGGGAGTCGAAGCGGTTCAGCCCGAAGCGGGGAACCTTCATGCCTGGCTCTCCCGCGCGGGCCCGACCAGCGTGGCGCCGCCGTCCACGACCAGGGTATGGCCCGTGATGTAGCTCGCGTAGTCCGAGAGGAGAAAGCGCACGGCGTGGCCGATGTTCCAGCCGGTCCCCTCGATGCCCAGGACGGAGGCGCGGCGGCGCTGGTCGCGGGCGGCCGGGGTCATGCCCCGCTCGTAGACCATCGGCGTGTAGACCGGTCCCGGGGCCACGCAGTTCACGCGGATGCCGTCCTTGCCGTGATCGACGGCCATGGCGCGCGTGAGCGCGATCACCGCGCCCTTGGACACGGTGTAGACCGTGAGTCCCCGCGGCCGCAGCGCCGAGATCGACGACACGTTGACGATGGCTCCGCCGCCCCCACGGATCATGGCAGGGATGGCGTGCTTGGCGGCCAGGAACATGGTCTCGACGTTGACCTGCATGACACGGCGCCAGTTCTCCTGGGTCTCGTCGAGGACGGATCCCCGGCTGCCGATCCCGACATTGTTGTCGAGGAAGTCGAGGCGCCCGAAGCGATCGAGCGCGGTCTTGACCATGCCCGCGCAGTCCTCGGCGCGGGTGACATCCGCCTGGAAGGCGACGCCCTCGCCCCCCTGCTCCTTGATCATGGCAGCCGTCTGCTCGGCAAGCTCGATCTCGCGATCCACCACGATGACCCGCGCGCCCGCCTTAGCCAGCAGGATGGCAGCGGCGCGGCCATTACCGATACCCGTCCGCGCCGCTCCCGCGCCCGTCACGATGGCGACTTTCCCGCTCAGTCCCCAGTCATCCGGCACATCGAAGCTCGAGGCCATGGACTCCCTCGCGACTATCTAGAAGTTTCGGCGGTTCGAGTAGCTCTACGACCTGGGTCTCATCTCCGAGGCTCAGGCGGGCCAGGCGGCGGCGTGCGTGCCGAGGGGCACGGTGGGGCGAGACCAGAAGGCGGGCGTCTCCGAGAGTCGCGCGGCGGGCTGGACGTGGCGGAGCCGGCCGAAGGGCGTGTCCATGTCCGCGATGAGGTCCTGGACGGCCTCCAGCGAGAGATCCTGGGTGCGCCGGCCTTCCACGCGGCCGAGGGCGTCGACCCAGCGCCCCGTCTGGGCCAGCGACACGCGGACCAGATAGCTCCCGCCCTCGCGCGCGCGGCGAGCGAGCGCGATCAGCGCCCCGAGCGCGGCGAGGTATCCCGTACCGTGGTCCACGACCTGAGCGGGCAGGTGCTGAGGCCCATCGGCGCCGACCGCGAACCCGTGCTCGTGCGCCATTCCGCTGACGGACTGGATGATGGTCTCGAATCCCCGGCGCTCGCGCCATGGGCCGGTGTGGCCGAAGGCGGAGAGGGTGACACAAACGATGCCCGGGCGAATCTTTGCCAGCTCCTCGGGGGCGAGGCCGAGGCGGGCGAGCGCTCCCGGACGATAGGACTGGCAGAAGACGTCGGCCTCCCGGACGAGGCCGCGAAGCGTCTCGGCGGCCGCGGGCTGACGCAGGTCGAGCGAGGCCGAGAGCTTGCCCAGCCCGGTGTCGATCACGAGCCCCGGCAGATTCGGCAGGTGGGGGGCGGAAACGAGCAGCACGTCGGCGCCGTAGGCGGCGAGGGTGCGGCCGCCCACGGGTCCCGCGATGACGCGCGTGAGATCGAGCACGCGGAGGCCCGAGAGCGCGCGCGGTCCCGAGCCCGCGGGCTCGGGCGGGGCCTCGCCGATCTTCTCGATCTCCAGGAGGGGAAGCGCGGCCACGGCGAGCCCCTGGGGATGCGCGTGCCATTCCGCGCGCGAGCGCACCATGCCGGTAGGGAGCCCCGCGGAGGCGAAGGCATTCTCGAGATCGCCCGCGGTCCACTTGGCCACCGCGTCCTCGACGCTCTCCCGCGTGCCCTCGCAGCCCAGCAGCTTGAGGGCCCCCTCGCGATGGTGCGGCATGTTGGAGTGGATCTGGATCCACCGCCCGTCTCCCGCCTGATAGAAGCCGAAGATGGGATCGCGCCGATGGATGTCCGGCTGGCTCTCCGCGCGCAGGTAGCGCTCGCTCCTGAACGCGGCGACCGCCGCGCGCAGATCCACCGCCACCGACTGCCCGCGCCCCGTCCGCAGCCGCCAGATCTCGGTGGCGGCGAGCGCGGTGGCGGCGATCACTGCGGAGGCTGCGGTACCGATCTTGAAATTGGTGGGCAGGATAGGATCGGCGCCCGTCAGCGTCACGCGGTCGAGCGCGGCGGGGTCGCCGCCCGCCAGGTCCCACAGCTTCTGCAGGGCGATGAAGCCGTCAGTCGTCATGGTGTGGCCATAGTGTAGTCGAAGTTCGTCCGCTGTTGGACGGCGACAGCATGGTGCGCAGATCCTCTCCCCGATTCATCCGGGAATGGCCGTGACCCGCGACCAGCGAGTCACGGGCAGCACGATCACGGCAATGCCGAGCAGCACCAGGGCCATCCCGCTCAGCCGCAGCGGGCCGAAGCGCTCCCCGAACACCAGAGACGACGAATACGAAGCGACGAAGGGCGCGAGGAGGGCGAACGGCGTCACCGTCGCCGCGGGATAGCGGCGCAGCAGCAAGCCCCAGAGGGCATAGGCGAAGACCGTGGCCACGACACCGAGGTAGAGGACGGCGGCCATCCCGAGCCACGAGGCGGAGGCGATCGCGCGGCCGAGATCCGTGGGACCGTCGAGCACCATGGACAGGGCAAGGGAGGGAAGCGGCGGCACGAGACTGAGCCAGACCATGAGATTCAGCATCTCCACGGGGGGCAGCCGCTTCACGAGCACGTTGCCGATGGCCCAGCTGATGGCGGAGACCGTGGTCAGGCCCAGGCCGAGGGCGGTGAGATCGCCACCGACCGTCGCCGCGATGAGGGCGAGCCCCGCGAACGCCGTGGCCGTCCCGGCAACCTGCCTCCGGGTCGGGCGCTCACGCAGGACCAGCGCCGCGAAGAGGATGGTGAACAAGGCCTGGGTCTGGACGACGATCGCGGCCAGTCCCGGCGGCATGCCGTAGGCGATGCCGAAGAACTGGAAGAGGAATTGCCCCGCGAAGAGGGTGAGCCCGATCGTGCCGAGGAGCGGCCAGGAGACGGGAGGGCGCGCGAGGAACAGGGCGGGCAGCGAGGCGATGACGAATCGAAGGGCGGCCAGCTCAGGCGGCGAAAAGGAGGCGAGCCCGATCTTGGTCGCGATGAAGGCAACGCCCCAGATCACGACGACAAGGACGGCGAGGAAGACATCGGCGGGCGTCACGCTCGAGGGCGCCCGGGCGGTCCGCCTACTTCCGGTGGCTGCTCGAGAATGCCGCGGCCACGCCGAGCCCGATGTACATGCTCCCGGAGACCCAGCGCTCGCTCCTCACGAACCGCGGATTGCCGCGCAGCCACTGCGCCGCCGTCCCCGCCCCCACCGCGTAGAGACCGTCGGTGATCACGCCCAGCCCGACGAAGAGCAGCCCGAGGCCAAGGATCTGAGCGCCCACATCGCCGCGGGCGGTGATGACGAACTGAGGCAGGAAGGCGAGGAAGAACAGCGCCGTCTTCGGGTTGAGCACGTTGACGACGACGCCGTCCAGAAATGCGCGGCGCAGGCGAGGCCGCTCGGGGCGCGGGGACGCGACGCTCGTCGTCCGGTCGAGCAGCCGGCGCACGCCGAGGAAGATGAGATAGGTCGCCCCGAGGTACTTGACCACGCTGAAGGCCATGGCGGAGGCGGCGAGCAAGGCGGAGAGCCCCGCCGCCGCCGCGGCGACATGCACGAGGGTGCCCGCGTGGACTCCCAGCATGGATACGAGCCCGGCCCGGCGGCCCTGGTCTATGCTGCGCGCCACGATGTAGAGCACGGCGGGGCCGGGCGTGAGCAGCAGCACCAGGGCCGCGGCGATGAAGAGGCCGAGGCTGGCGAACTCGGGCAGCGCGATCACGGGCTCTTGAGCCGCATGTCTGCCTTCATCGCCCGCGCCATTGCTCTCGCGACCATGGCGCCGATCCTGCCAGAGGGGCGGCAGCAGGTCAAACCTGAGGCACTCCTGACCGGCCGGGCCGGCATGTCAGAAGTCCTCGCTCACGCGATCGATGTCCTGGACGGTGGAGAGGGAGTGATAGAGGGCGCTCCGCGGGTTGTCGTTGACGAGATGGCGGTAGTAGAGGAGCCCCACCGTCTTGGCCACGACCTTGCGCAAGCGCAGCCGGAGGAGGAAGGGGTCAGGTGGCTCTCCATACCACGTGGGGTCCAGCCGCGCCGTCGAGATGACGCCCACGCGCCACTCGCGCCAGGCCCAGGCATAGGCCCACTCCAGCTTCCGCGGGTACATGTCGAGCGTGGTGAACCCGATGATCACGTTGCGGGGATCGGCGGCGAGCTGCGAGTTCGCCCTTCTCATGAAATCCAGAAGCTCCTCGCTGATGACCTGGCGCCGTGCTGGATCGACGGTGTGCGGCGGCAAGGGGCGGGCAGGCAGGACCTCCAGCTGGAGACCGTGGATGTAGAAATAGTGGTCGGTGATCTCCGCGACCCTCGAGACCGGGAAGTCTCCGAAGGCCTGGAGATAGACGTGCTCGGGCTTGCCCGGCGGCCCTTGCCGCGGGCGATCCGGGGAGGACACCAACGGGCCTGGGGCTATCCCCAGGCTCAAGGCCAGGCCGGCCCCGACGAGGACGAGCCGGAGGAGGACCCTGACTCTCACTCCGCTGATCCGGTCGCAAGTCAAACTGCTAGGACTCCGTCCAAGCAATTTCATGCCCTCGCGAGCAGGCATATTCCGCTTCGAGCGCCGGCTTCGCCGGCGCAGTTCTCGGATTGCTCGCCTCCGACGGCGGGGCCCCAGCCCCACGACGCCCTGGGGCTCGCCCTGCGTCGGGGGGAGGCTTCGGAAGGGGGGCGGAGCTCCCCTCCGAGCTACCTAGCGCCCGGTGAACTTTGGCGCGCGCTTGTCCTTGAAGGCCTGCACGCCTTCCTTGTGGTCGGCCGTCTGGCGCACCAGCCCCATGTGGGAGGAGACGAGATCGAGGTGCGTGCGCAGATCGAGCCGCATCGACTGATAGACCAGCCGCTTGATCATTCGAATGGGAATCTGCGGCCCCTCGGCGATCTGATGGGCCAGGGCGTACGTCTCCTCCGCGAGCTTGTCCGCGGGCACCACGCGGTTGACGATGCCCAGCTCGAGCGCCTTGGGCGCCTCGATGAAGTCCGCCGTCCAGAGCAGCTCCAGGGCCTTGGCGGTGCCGGTGAGCCGCGGGAGGAAATAGGTGTCGCCGTCGCCGGGGACGAGCCCTACCCGCACGTAGCCCGTCGAGAACCGCGCGGTGTCGGCGGCGATGCGGAGATCGCACATCACCGACATGCCCATGCCCGCCCCCACCGCCACCCCGTTGATCATGGCAATGACGGGCTTGTCCATCTGCTCCAGCGTCTTGGGCACGCGGTGAATGCCCTCCCAGAGCTGGTTCTTGTTGTCCAGCGCGGTGGGATCCCCCTGGCCCATGCGGCCGACGTCGCCGCCTGCGCAGAAGGCCTTGCCCGCGCCCGTGACGATCACCACGTTCACGTCGGGATCGCGCTGGGCCTCCCCGAGGGCCCAGACCCAGCGATCCAGCATCGGCCCCGTGAAGGCATTCATCTTGTCCGGCCGGTTCAGCGTGAGCGTGGCGATCTTGTCCTTGATCTCGTAGAGCAGCTCGTCGGTGTCCGGTGCCATGTCTCTCCTCAGGGGGCGACGGTGGTCGCGGCAAATTTGCGGTTGCGATGCTCGCCCGAGGTGACGGGCGGGTGCTTGGCGGGATTCCCTGGACCCTGGCAGCTCGGGAGGCACTCGATCAGCGCATCGTAGTTGGGCTGGTGGAAGAAGGCGAGGGAGAGTCGCCCCGTGCCGAGCGTCGCGTCACGCGGCGGATTCACCACTCGGTGCAGCGTGGAGATCCACCGGTCGTTGGTCCAGTGCATCATGAGGTCGCCGATGTTCACGACGAAGGCGTCGGACACCGCCTCCACGTCCAGCCACCGTCCCTGGCGCGTCCTGACCTGAAGCCCGCCCGGGGCGTCCTCGATCTTGAGGATGGTCATGGTGCCGTAGTCGGTGTGCTCACCCGCCCGGAGCTGGCCCGGCAGCGGGGCATCGTGCTGATCGGGATAGTGAATGGCGCGGACGCGGCTCGCGTGCTTGTCGATCTTGTCCGCGAAGAAATCCTCCGGCACGTCGAGGGCGACCGCGAACACGCGCATGAGGTCGGCGGCCAGCCGCTCCATCTGGCGGTAGTACGCGCGCCAGATCCTCGGCAGCTCGGCCGGACGGTCGGGCCAGACGTTCGGGACGAAATGCGGCGCGCCCTCGCGCCCGCGGAAATAGGGCGTGTCCGGCACGTCCATGGGCCCCTCGTACAGGCCCTCCTTGACGTCGGCGGGCGCCGCCTTGCCCAGCCCGTAGGACAGCGCCTCCTCGCCCAGTGCCCCGTAGCCGCGGCTCCTGTCCTGGCCCCGCGCCCTCATCTTCTCCGGGAGCGGCAGCTCGAAGAAGCGCCTGGAGACGTCGTACATGTCGGCCACGAGTTCCGCCGGGACAGCGTGGCCGCGCACGATGAGAAAGCCCAGCTCCTCGCAGGCGCGATTGACCTCGGCCGCGACCCGGCGCTTCCCATCGGGCGCCCCCGCGAGAAATGGCGCGACGTCGATGACGGGAACTTCGCGGAGCGTCATCAGTCCTTGGGAAGGCCGAGGACGCGCTCGCCCAGAATGTTGCGCAGGATCTCCGAGGTGCCGGCGCGGATCCCGCTCCCGCGGGCAAGGAGGGTGTAGAACTCCCACTGCCCGTGGTCGGGCGCGAGCGGGCTCGGATCGGCGATCTGCGAGTACGGGCCGAGCATCTCGCTCGCCACGTCGGCCAGCTCCTGGTCGACCTGGCTCCAGAAGAGCTTGGAGGTCGAGCCCTCGGGTCCCGGGTGCCCGCCCTGGAGAATCCTGGTCAGGCTCCGATAGCCGTCGAGCTGGAGGCACCGCTCGGCGACCTGCAGCCCCGCGATCTTCTGGCGCAGCACGGGATCCTTCGAGGCGGGCCGACCCTGCTTCATGGTCCGCTTGGACAGCGCGACCAGGCGTTCGAGGGCGGTGCGCAAGCTGATGTGGCGGATCATGGTCAGCACGTCGCGCTCGTGGGCCAGGGTGGTGATGGCCACGCCCCAGCCCTCGTTGACCTTGCCCACGACATTGGCGGCGGGCACGCGGACATTCTCGAGGAAGACCTCGTTGAACTCGGCCTCGCCCGTGATCTGCCGCAGGGGCCGTATGGTGAGGCCGGGGGTCTTCATGTCGACGAGGATGAAGGTGATGCCCTTGTGCTTGGCGGCGTGGGGATCCGTCCGCACGAGGAAGAAGCCCCAGTCGGCCACATGCGCCATGCTCGTCCACACCTTCTGGCCATCGAGCACGTACGCATCGCCGTCGAGCACCGCGCGAGTCTGGAGATTGGCGAGGTCGCTGCCCGCGTTGGGCTCGGAGAAGCCCTGGCACCAGAGCTCGTCGGCATTCAGGATCTTGCCGAGGTGCCGGGCCTGCTGAGCGGGCGTGCCATGGCTCATCAGGGTGGGCCCGAGCATGGAGATACCGCCGCGATTCACCGGCTGAGGCGCCTCGGCACGCGACATCTCTTCGTAGAGAATGATCTGCTCCATGATCGAGGTGCCGCGCCCGCCGTACTCGGCCGGCCAGTCGATGCCGACATAGCCCGCCTTGTGGAGCACCCGCTGCCATTCGCGCAGCCGGTCGACCTCTCCGCGATCGGCCCGCGAGGCGGCGAAGGCGCGGCCCTTGAGGTCGGCGGGGACGTTCTCGGCCAGCCAGGCACGGGCCTCCGCGCGGAATCGCTGCTGCTCGGGGGTGAAGTCGAAGTCCATGGCATCCTCTCGGGCGCGCTAGACCTGGCCGGGATCGGGCCTGGACCTGACGCCGTTGATTTTCCACTGGCCGTTCTGCAAGACCAGCTCGTAGAGCGCCTCGATGCTCTTGCCATTTGACCCGCGGATCTTGAGCATCACGTAGACCGTCCCATCTGGGGCAAGGATGGACTGCGCGACGGTCGCGGAAGTGGAGCGCGCGATCTCTGGATAGCCGCCCCTGACCATCTGCTCGAAGGCCTCCCGGTCGAATTGCTCCTTGATCTCCGCCGAGGCGAACGTGTACGCGGTGTCGAAGTCGCCGCGCCGGAAGGCCTCGAGCTGCTTCATGGGCGGCTCCATAGCCTCCTTGGGCGCGGGCTTGGCCTGCTGAGCGAGCGCGGGAGCGACCGCTGAAAGTGCCACAGCCAGGGCGACGAGAATGGCCCAGATGCAAGGCGGCGACTGAGCGACGACGGAGGCGTACGTGTTTGTACGCCGCAGGGAGGAGCAAGGGAGCCAACGCCGCAGATGGGCCATTATCGGCGTCCTGGTCAATGCATCACCGAGCCGCCATCCACGTTGAGGGCCTGGCCGGTGATGTTGCGCGCTTCATCGGAGGCGAGGAAGGTGGCGGCCCAGCCGATGTCCTCCGGCGTCTGCTCGCGCTTGAGGGGGATGATGTCGGCGATGCGCTTGTCGAAGACCTGGCGGGCTGTCATTCCCTTGAAGGCGGGATTGGTGTCGGCGAGGTACTGGGCCAGCTTCTCCCAGAAGGCCGTCCACAGCACGCCCGGGCATATGGCGTTGACGGTGATGCCGTGTACCGCCAGCTCCTTGGCGAGCACCCGCGTGAAGGTGATGACCCCGCCCTTGGCCACGGAGTAGGGCGGCATGGTCGGGGCGGCCAGGGGCCCCGCGATGGACGCTATGTTAATGATGCGGCCCGCCTTCCTCTCGATGAAGTAGGGGGCGATCTCCTTGCACATCAAGAAGACGGACTTGAGATTGACCGCATAGGTCTTGTCCCAGTCTTCTTCCGTATTGTTCGTGAACGGCATGCCCGGAGCCGATGCCATGCCGGCGTTGTTCACGAGGATGTCGATCCGGCCGAGCACCTTCTTGACGCCGTCGAGCGAGGCCTTGACGTCGGCGGCCTTGGTCACGTCGCAGCGCATGGCCAGCGCTTTCCGCCCCAGCTTCTCGACTTCCTTGACCACGGCGTGCGCATTGCCGTCCTGAATGTCAGGAATGGCGATGTCGGCGCCTTCCTGGGCCATGCAAAGGGCGATCCCCCGTCCGATGCCGGCGCCGCCGCCCGTTACCACTGCCACCTTGCCCTCGAGCCTCATCGCCTCGTCTCTCTCTCCTCTATCCCTCTCCCCTCGGGGCGAGGGCAGGTTGAGGGGTGGAGCTCATGAAACCTGATAGCGCTCCAGCAGCGAGCGATCCACCTCGAGGCCGAGCCCCGGCCGCTGAGGGACTTCGATGATATCACCGGCCCGCTCGAGCGGCTCGGTGGTCAGGCGCTCGCGGAAGGGGTTGGGCGTCCTGTCGAGCTCGAACCAGAGCTCGGCGGGAACCACCGCGAACGGATTGGGGGGCAGCGAGGCCGCCCACTGCACGCTCGCATGCAAGCCGACCGCGCTCCCCCACACGTGTGGGTAGATGGTGACGCCCCAGGTATTGGCGAGGGCCCCGATGCGCAGGGCCTCCGTGAAGCCGCCGCCGCCGCAGATGTCCGGCTGGAGAATGTCGACGCAGCGCCGCGAGACGAGCGCGCGGAAGCCGAACCGCGCGTACTCGGCCTCGCCCCCCGAGATCGGCATGCCCAGCGCCTGCTTAACTTGAAGATATCCCTCGAGATCCTCGGGCACCACCGGCTCCTCGAACCACGCGCCCCAGCCGGACCGCCCGTCATCGGCCACGAGCTCCACCAGCATGGCCGTGCGGATGCCCACCCGCGCTTGAGAGAATGAGAATGCTTCCGCCGGGGTGAGCTCGGTCCTCAGCTGATACGTGCGCACGCGCTCGATCTTCATGGCGAGAGGCATTCTGTGGTCGCGCGCCCTCGGATGCAACTGGCCCTGTCTTCCCCCGCCACGGGCTGTCCCGAGGGGTCAAGACCGGCGTGCTCGGATGGAGCCCCGCCGGTGGCGCGGCGGCTGGGTCGACCCGCCCGCAAGGTCAAGTGACCTTCGACGGCATGGCGCGGCGCGCGGCTTGACAAGCCCGGGGCTGGCGGCGCAGAGTCTTCCCCACTTTCCAACCTTCGTCTTCGTCGTCGGCGGGCATCGGCAGGGACGACACGCCGCCGGGCACAAGGAGGCGGGCCATGAGAATCGATCGACGGACCGCAATCGCCGGAACCATTCTCCTGAGCGTGTCCCTTGCCCTGGGGGCCCCGCTCGCACCCACGCGCGCGCAGGGTAAACCCATCCGGATCGGCGAAATCAACTCGTACAGCGGTGTCGCCACCGTCTTCACCTTCCCGTACAAGGAAGGGCTGGCCATGGCCACCAAGGAGATCAACGACGCCGGCGGCGTGCTGGGACGGCCGCTCGAGTTCATCCACCGCGACGACAAGCTCAAGCCCGACGAGGCGGTCAAGGCCGCGCGCGAGCTGGTGCTCCAGGAAAAAGTGGACTTCCTCGCCGGCTGCATCACCAGCGCGGTGGGGTTGGCCATCTCCGCCTACGCGAAGGACGCCAAGGTCCTCTACTTCGCCACTCACTGCCAGACCTCGCGCTTGACCTGGGACGAGGGGCACCGGTACGTCGCCCACACTACCAACAACGTGAACCAGTACGCGCGGGTGGTCGCGAAGAAGGCGGCGGCCTTCCCGTACAAGAAGTGGGCACACATCTCACCCGACTACGAGTACGGTCAGAACCTCTGGGAGGAGTTCTGGGCGTACCTGAAGCATCTCAAGCCCGATGTTCAGGTGGTCCAGCAGAACTGGCCGAAGCTCGGCGAGACCGACCATAGCTCCTACATCACCGCCCTGCTTCAGTCGGGCGCGGAGGCTTTCTTCAGTGGGTTGTGGGGCGCTCAGGAGATCGCCTTCGTGAAGCAGGCCCGGCCCTTCGCGCTCGTGGAAAAGGTCCATTACTTCACTCCCGCCATCGGTACCCCCGACGAGCTGGACCCGCTCGGCAAGGAGGCGCCGGTCGGCGCCATCACCACGACCTTCCCCTGGTACGACGAGGGGGTGCTGAAGCGGCACCCCAAGTTCACCGAGTGGAACAAGAAGTACACGGAGTGGGCGAAGGCCCACGGCATGAAAGACCCCCAGCCCAAGCTGGGCGCCTCGTGGGGCTACGCGAGCGCCTACATCATCGCCGAGGCCATCAAGCGGGCGAAGTCGACGGACACCGACAAGGTCATCGCCGTGCTCAGCGAGGGGTTCGAGATGGAGTTCCCGTGGGGCAAGGTGATCATGCGGGGCTGTGACCAGCAGGCGATCGCGCCGCAATTCGGGGGCGTCGTGAAGATGGGCAAGGAGGGCAAGCCGATCGTCGCCGACATCGAGGAGTTCCACGGCAAGGACATTGTCAAGAGCTGCGACGAGGTAGCGAAGCTCCGGGCGGCCGCCGCCGAGAAGAAGAAGTAGGCGGGGGCTCTCCGGGCCGGGGTCGCGGCCGCGCGGCCCCGGCCCACGCCTCAACGCCCGCAGCCGAGCATGGATTTCATCACGAGCCTTTTCCCCTGGATCACCAACGGTCCGCTCGTTCTCGTCCAGGTGATGAGCGGGCTCAGCGTCGGCATGTTCCTGTTCCTGGTCTCCGTCGGCATGTCCTTGATCTTCGGCGTGACGCGCATCGTGAACCTCGCCCATGGGAGCTTCTACATGGTGAGCGCCTACCTCATGGTGACGCTCATCGAGGTGATGCCCGAGCATCCCGTGAGCTTCTGGATCGCCCTCCTCCTCGCCCCGGTCGGCGTGGGGATCCTGGGTGGGGTCATCGAGGTCACGCTGCTCCGCCGGATCTACCGCCGCGACCCGATGATGCAGCTCATCCTCACCTTCGGGCTGATCCTCGTCATCGGAACGCTCGTCCTTCTCGTCTGGGGCCCCGACAACAAGAGCGTCCCCCGCCCGGACGCGCTCGCGGGCTCCGTGCGCATCTTCGGCCAGCCGTTCCCGTCGTACTACCTGCTCGTCCTGGGCTTGTCCCCGCTCGTCGCGGTCGGGCTCTGGCTTCTCTTCTATCGCACGCGCTGGGGTATGCTCGTCCGCGCCGCTACCGTCGACCGGGAGATGCTCGGCGCACTCGGCGTGGACGTCTCGAAGCTCTACACCGAGGTCTTCGTGTTCGGGAGCTGGCTGGCGGGGCTGGGCGGGGCGCTCGCGGCGCCGACGGTGGCGGTGGCCCTCGGGATGGACGGCGACGTCCTCATCAATGCCTTCGTCGTCGTCGTGATCGGCGGGCTCGGGAGCTTCGCGGGCAGCCTGATCAGCGCGCTCCTGGTTGGCGAGCTCCAGTCCTTCGGCATCCTGATCTTCCCGGCCGTCTCGATTGTCCTGCTCTTCGCAATAATGGCCGTCGTCCTGATCGTGAGGCCGTGGGGACTCCTCGGCCATCCGGAGGAGTGACGACCGTGGGACGCCGCACCGCCGTCTGGGGGATCGCCCTCGCCGCCGCCCTCGCCCTGCCGCTCGTCCTGTCGACCTTCTTCATCGTGCTCCTGATCGAGATCGCGGTGGTCGCGCTCTTCGCCACCGCGTTCAACCTCCTGATGGGCTTCGGCGGCATGGTGTCCTTTGGCCACGCCGCCTACTTCGCGCTCGGCGCCTACGCCGCGGCGCTGCTGGCGCAGAAGGCCGGGTGGCCGATGCTGGCCGCCCTCGCCGCGGCGCCGCTGGTGGCCGCGCTGGGCGCCTTCGTCTTCGGCTTCTTCATCGTGCGGCTGACCCATACCTATTTCGCGATGCTGTCCCTCGCCTTCGGACAGATCGTCTACACCGTCATCTTCAAGTGGACCAGCCTGACCGGCGGCGACAACGGCCTGCTGAACGTGTGGCCGCCCACCTTCCTGCGATCGCAGACCGCCTACTACTACTTCACACTGCTCATCATCGGTACCTCCTTCCTCGGCCTCTACGCCATCGTGAACTCGCCCTTCGGCTATGCCCTCAAGGCCATCCGGGAGAACCCCCGGCGCGCCCGCTTCATCGGAGTCAACGTCCGACGCCACCAGCTCTACGCCTTCGTCCTCTCCGGCTTCTTCTCGGGCATCGCCGGAGGCGTCTTCGCCTTCCACAACGGAAGCGTCTTCCCGGACTTCGCGTTCTTCACCAAGTCGTTCGAGCCGCTGGTGGTCGTCTTGCTGGGCGGCGTGCAGTCCTTCTACGGCCCCCTGGCCGGCGCGTTCGGGTTCAAGCTCCTCGAGTGGCTCATCTCGAAGTGGGCGCCGATCTACTGGCCGCTCTTCCTGGGCGCCATCGTCATCGCGGTGGTCGTGCTGCTCCCCCAAGGATTCGTCGGGCTGCTCGAGAGACGTGCGTGGCGACCACGGCCGACGATCGCGAAGTAGTCCTCGAGACGCGCGCGCTGAAGAAGCACTTCGGCGGCGTCCAGGCCGTCTGCGACGTCGACCTCCTGATCCCGCGGGGCGATCTCCGAGCGATCATCGGGCCGAACGGAGCGGGGAAGACGACCCTCTTCAACCTGATCACCGGCGACATCCGCCACGACTCGGGTCTCGTCTATTTCGGCGGAGAGGAGATCAGTGCCCTGCCTCCCCACGAGGTGTGCCGCCGAGGGATCGGTCGCACCTTCCAGATCACGAGCGTCTTCCGGCGCCTGACCGTGCTCGAGAACGTGCAGACCGCGCTGCTCTCCCACCATCGCCGGCACTACAACCTCATGGCCCGCGCGGCGCGACTGTATCGGGATGGCGCGCTCGCGATCCTCGAGCGCGTCGGGCTCAGGGACCAGGCGCCCAAGCCGAGCGGGATCCTGTCCCACGGCGATCAGCGCCGGCTCGAACTGGCCATCGCGCTGGCCAGCGAACCCCGGCTGCTCATGCTGGACGAGCCGACCGCGGGCATGGCCCCGCGGGAACGCCACCAGCTCATGGCGCTGGTGGCGCGCATCGCCGCCGACACCGGGCTGACGGTGCTCTTCACCGAGCACGACATGGACGTGGTCTTCGCCGTCGCCCGCCGGATCACCGTCATGCATCAGGGGGCCGTGGTCGCCGAGGGAGCGCCCCAGGAGATCCGTCTCGATCCACAGGTCCAGCGCATTTACCTCGGCTACACGAAGGCTCACTGATGGCGCTCCTCGAGGTCGACCACGTCGACACGTTCTACGGCGACAGCCACATCCTCGTCGATCTCTCCCTCGAGGTCGCCGAGGGCGAGGTCGTGTGTCTCCTCGGCCGGAACGGCGCCGGCAAGTCCACGACCCTCAAGAGCATCATCGGGCTGGCGCCGCCCCGGTCGGGCCACATCCGGCTGCGCGGCCACGACGTGTGCGGGCTGCCTCCTTTCCGGGTGGCCCGACGGGGACTCGGCTACGTGCCGGAGGACCGGCGCGTCTTCCCGAACTTGACCGTGCGCGAGAACCTCGAAGTGGCGCGGAAGACGTGGGGAAGCGCGGCCCCGAATCTCTGGACCGCGGAGCGGGTCTTCGAGCTCTTCCCGCACCTCAAGGAACGGCGACACCAGCGCGCGGGTCATCTCTCCGGCGGTGAGCAGCAGATGCTGACGATCGCCCGCACCCTCATGGGAAGCCCCGAGGTTCTGCTCTTGGACGAGCCGTCCGAAGGCCTGGCCCCGCTCGTCGTCGAGACGCTCGAGGAGCAGCTTCGTCGTCTGAAGGGGGCCGGCCTGACCATGATGCTCACCGAGCAGAACGTCCGCTTCGTCTCCGCCCTCGGTGACCGCGTCTACATCCTCGAGAAGGGCACGGTGCGCTACGAGGGCGTGATGTCCGAGTTCCTCGCGAGCGACGACGTGCGCCGCGCCTACCTCGCCGTGTAGTTACCTCGAAGCCCTACGGGCAGCCGGTCTGGAGCTGCTGGCTTCCATCCGCGGGCCCGTGCGTTATCAGGAGGGACTCGAGCGCCTGCAGCTGAGCCAGCGTCTTGCTACCACGGGGGTGCTTGGCCAGCTCGGCTGCATTGCCGTGAAGCGAGGAATTGCTCGGGAGCCCGAGATACCGTGACGCTCAGATTCCCGCTGCCGGCCCCAGGAAGCCCCGCGCGTCGCGCAGTCGGCGGCGCGCCTGGGCAACCGTCATGCGCCGGCGGGCCATCACGACGGCGACCTTGACGCTCCCTCCCGCCGGGCCGAGAAGACGCATCGCTCGCGCCGGGCTGACCCCGCCCAGCTCGCTCACCAACGTGACGGCCCGGGCCCGCAGCTTCGCCGAGCGCGGCTGGAGATCCACCATGCGGTTGCCGTGGACCTTGCCCAGCCGCGTGAAGGCAGCGGTGGTCAGCGTGTTGAGGGTGAGCTTGGTCGCGGTGCCGGCCTTGAGACGCGTGGAGCCGGCGAGGACCTCGGGCCCGACGCGGAGCGCGATCACAATGCGCGCGGCGCCGCGCGGCACCGCGGGATTGCAGGTGACGAGGATGGTGAGGGCGCCGCGGCGGCGCCCTTCGGTGAGTCCGGCCCGGACAAAGGGCGTGACGCCGCTGGCCGCGATGCCGACCACGGCATCCTCGCTCCGGGCGAGACGCCGGACGGCGCGAGCGCCCGCCGCCGCGTCGTCCTCGGCGCCCTCCACCGATCTGAACACCGCCGGCCGGCCGCCGGCCATCAGGGCCTGGACCTGGGCGGGGCGAATATTAAAGGTAGGGGGACACTCGGCAGCCTCCAGGACCCCGAGCCGCCCGCTCGTTCCCGCCCCGAGGAAGATGAGCCGGCCCCCGGCCTTCAGGCGCTCGACGATGCCGGTCACCGCCTTGCCAATGGCCGGCGTCGCGCGTCCGACCGCACGCACCGCTCCCGCGTCCGCTCGATTCATCAACCGCGCGATGGCCGCTGCGCTCAGCCTGTCGAGCCGCCCGCTCCGGGGATTCCTGCGCTCCGTGGGCAGCCGGTCGTAGCGAATCCTCGCCATGGTCCCGAAGCCTACCCTACTATGGAGGGCGATGACCGCCGTCCTCTCGGGTCTGGACGTCCTGCTCGGGCGCCTCCGGACTCTCCTCGGTGGACAATCCGTCGGCCTGCTCTGCCACTCCGCCTCCGTGACGGCCGACCTGACCCCCGCCGCCGAGGCGCTCATGCGCGTCAAGGGGGTGAAGCTCCGTCGCCTCTTCGCGCCCGAGCACGGCATCACGGGCGCCGCGCAAGACCTCGTGCTCGTCGGCCACGAGCGAGATCCGCTGACCGGGCTGCCCGTCATGAGCCTCTACGGCAAGCGCCTCGATCCCGAGCCGCGCGCGCTCGACGGGCTCGACGCGCTGGTCATCGATCTCCAGGACGTGGGCGCGCGCTACTACACCTACAACTGGACCATGGCCCTCGCCATGCAGGCCGCCGCCCGCGTGAATCTCCCCGTCATCGTGCTGGATCGTCCGAATCCCCTCGGCGGCGAGCGGCTCGAGGGCAATTGGCCCGTGGCGGGCTGGCGCTCCTTCGTCGGGCTCTACCCTCTTCCCATCCGACACGGCATGACTATGGGCGAGCTGGCCGGATATCTGAACGATACGCACGCCCTCGGCTGCGATCTGACCGTGGTGCCCATGCTGGGCTGGAAGCGGGGCATGGTGTGGGAGGACACCGGGCTGCCGTGGGTGGCGCCCTCGCCGAATATGCCGACGCCGGACACGGCCCGCGTCTATCCCGGCGGCTGCCTCATCGAGGGCACGAATCTCTCGGAGGGCCGCGGCACCACGCGGCCCTTCGAGTGGATCGGCGCGCCCTATCTGGATGGCCCACGACTCGCGCGGGCCCTCGAGCGTCGCGGGTTGCCCGGCGTGCGCTTCCGCCCCGTGGGCTTCGAGCCGGCCTTTCACAAGTGGAAGGGGCAGCGCTGCGGCGGGCTCCAGGTCCACGTCACCGACGCCGCTCGCTTCAAGCCTTTTGCGACCTATGTCGCCCTCATCGCCGAGGCGCGCGGTCAGGCCCCGCGCCATTTCCGCTGGCGCAAGCCGCCCTATGAATTCGAGCGCGTGAGGCTGCCCATGGATCTGCTCTGCGGCGGCCCCGGAATACGGCGCGCTCTCGAGCGCGGGGTGCCCCTCGCGCGTCTCGAGGCCTCCTGGCAGCCGGATCTTGTCCGGTTCGCCCGCGAGCGCCGGCCGTACCTGCTCTACTCATGAGCCTCGAGAAGCTGGTGGGGCGGAAGCTCATGTTCGGCCTGCCGGGGCCTGACCTCACAGACGAGGACATCCGACTTTTTCGCCTGACGGAGGCCGGGGGACTCATCCTCTATCGCCGCAACTTCGAGACGCCGGAGCGCCTCGCCCGTCTGCTCGACCGCCTCGAGGAGGCGCTGGGCCGGCGCCTCCTCGTGGCCACGGATCACGAGGGCGGGCGCATCATCATGCTGGGGCGCGGCGTGACCATCTTCCCCGACGCGCTCGCGGTGGGGACGGCCGGAGAGCTTGGCTTCGCCCATCGTCAGGGTCTCCTCGAGGGACGCGAGCTGCGACGGCTTGGCGTGGATCTCAACTTCGCCCCCGTGCTCGACGTGCTCACCGAGCGCTACAGTCCGAACATCGGCATTCGCTCGTACGGCAAGGATCCCGAGCTGGTCTCGCGCTTCGGGGCCGCGCGCATCCGCGGGATGCAGGCGGCGGGCGTCTCGGCCTGCGCCAAGCACTTCCCGGGCAAGGGCCATGCCCCGATTGACGCCCATCTGGGCTTGCCGGTGATCGACTCGGACTGGAGCGAGATGCACGCGACACACCTGCCGCCTTTCCTCGCCGCCATGGAAGCCGACGTCGACGCGATCATGACCTCGCATCCGCTCTACCCGCGCCTGGATCCCGCCCCCCGCATGCCCGCGACGTTTTCGCGGCTCATCGTCGAGGAATACCTGCGCGGCGAGGTCGGCTACCGAGGGGTCATCGTGTCGGACGACCTCGAGATGGGCGCCATTGGCGAGCTCTGCCCCGTGGGCGAGGCCGCCGTCCGGGCCGCGGCGGCCGGACACGATCTCCTTCTGATCTGCCACACGCCCGCGCTCCAGTATGAAGCGCACCGCGCGCTGCTCGAGGCCGGTCGGGCATCGCGGCTGCCCCTGCGCGGCCTCGAGCAGAGCGCCGCGCGCATCGAGGCTCTCGCCGCCAAGCGGGCCGCTCGCTACCACGGCGGCTCCCCACGCCCCGAGCGCGACGGGGAGCCCCTGGCCAAGGCCCAGGCCACGCGCGCCGCGACCTGCGTGGCGCCCATCACGTCCGCCTTTCGTCGGGCCCTCAACGGCCGCGTGCTCGTGATCTTCCCTCGCCTCTCCGAGCTGGCGCCCCGGATCACCGTCGAGGACGTCATGCGAGAGGAGGCGCGCTTCGTGCGCGAGGCCCTTGCGCCTCACGGGGTCGAGCCGGAGGTGGAGGTCGTGGCCGTCGAGCCCGGCGAGCCCGAGATCGCGCGCGCGGCCGCGGCGGCCAGAGCCGCCGACGCCGTCATCGTCTTCCTCTACGATGCGCATCTTTATCCGTCGAATCGCGCGCTCCTCGACGCTCTCCAGGACGATGCGCCGGCCCTGGGGGTGGTGCTGATGCGCGATCCCTGGGACGCGGAGTGGCTCCGCCCCGGGGTGGCGGCGGTGACGGCCTACGGCTGGCGCCGCTGCCAGCTCGACGCGGCGCTCGCTCGCCTGCTCGCTCCCTCGCTGGAGAAGGCCCGAGGGTCGACCTGAGCATTTGACATCGCAGAAGGGCCGTGCGCATGTTAGCGCGTGGCCCAGCCCCCACCATCCCCCGCGACCGACGTGCCCGTCGGCTCCGTGCGGAAATGGGCCATCACCTTCTCCGTGATGCTGGTCACCGTGATGCAGGTGCTCGACACCAGCATCACCAATGTCGCCCTCCCCCACATGCAGGGATCGTTCTCGGCCAGCATCGACGAGATGTCCTGGGTGATCACCTCGTATCTGGCCGCCAACGCCGTGGTCATCCCGGCCAGCGGCTGGCTCACCGCGGTGTTCGGGCGGCGGCGCTTCTACCTGATCTGCACCTTCACCTTCACGGCCAGCTCGTTCCTCTCCGGACTGGCGCCGAACCTCGAGTTCCTCGTGGCCATGCGCATTCTCCAGGGTCTGGGCGGAGGCTCCGTGGTCCCCATGACGCAGGCGATCATGTGGGAGATCTTCCCGCTCGAGCAGCGCGGGACGGCCATGACGGTGTGGGGCATCGGCATCATGATGGCCCCCATCCTCGGGCCCACGGTGGGCGGCTATATCGCCGACAACTGGTCCTGGCGCTGGATCTTCTACATCAATCTCCCCATCGGCATCCTCGCCTTCTTCATGGTGAGCGCCTTTCTCTTCGATGCGCCCTTTCACCGCCGGCCCCGCCACGTCGACGTCTGGGGTATTGCCCTCATGGTGCTCGGCTTCGGCTGCCTTCAGCTTTTTCTCGACCTGGGCGAGCGCAACGACTGGTTCGACTCGTCGCTCATCGTCGGCCTGGGCTTGCTCGCCGTGTTCACGCTGTGCGCCTTCGTGATCCGCGAGATCCGCGCGGCCGAGCCCATCCTCGATCTCGATGTGTTCAGGGACCGCAACTTCGCGGTCAGCACCCTCGCCATCTTCATGGTCGCCCTCGGCTTCAACTCGAGCCTTCTCCTCGTCGCCCTCTACACCCAGCAGATCTTGGGCTACGACGCGTGGTCTTCGGGGCTCACCCTGGCCCCCGGGGGGCTCGGCACCATGATCTCGCTCATGATCTCCGGCCGGCTCGTCGCGCGGGTAGACCAGCGCCTCATGCTCGCCGGAGGCTGTCTGCTTGGGGCATATGCTCTCTGGCTCATGGGGCAGGTCACGCCCACCATGGACTTCTGGAGCCTGGCCTGGCCGCGCTTCCTCCAGGGCTTCTCGCAGGGATTCATCTTCCTCCCCCTCCAGGCCCTTTCTCTCGGCACCATCGTGACGGAGCGCCTGGGCAACGCGACCGCTGCGTACAACGTGCTCCGCAACATGGGCGGAAGCGTGGGGGTGGCCGTGGCCACCACGCTCCTTGCCCGGCGCAGCCAGCAGCATCAGTTCACCCTGGCCAGCCACATCGACATCTGGAATTCCGTGGTCGACGATCGGCTCCGGGCGTGGGCGGCCCACTTCATGGCCCATGGCGCCGACACCTTCACCGCCGAGCGGCAAGCGCTGTCGATGCTCTACCGCGAGACCAGGACCCAGGCGCAGATCCTGTCGTTCGCGGACGACTTCTGGCTCATGGTGGTGGCGTACATCGCCGTCGTGCTCCTGATCCCGCTCATACGCCGGGTCAAGGTCCGCCGGGGACCGCCGGCCCGCCGGCCAGAGGCGGCCGACGAACCGGGCGCCCGCGATCCCGGTCTTCCCGCTCCCGCTGAGTGAGACATGGGATCCGTCGTCATCGCCGAGCGCACCATCCAGTATCAGGCCATCACCAGCGGGGCGGCGCGCCCCGGACAGCGCGTGCTCTACGTGCACGGGACCGGGTGCAACTCGGACGTGTGGGTCCCCCACATGACCGCCATCGCGGCCGCTCACGTACCGGTGGCCATCGACCTGCCCGGCCATGGAGGGTCGCCGGGCCGCGGCTTTCGCGGGATTGCCGACTACGCCTACTTCGTGATCGAGCTCGCGAAGAGGCTGGGATGGGATCGCTTCGTGGTGGTCGGCCATTCCATGGGAGGCGCCGTGGCCCTCATGATCGCCCTCCATCACCCCGAGCTGCTCGAGGGCCTCGGGCTGGTCGACACGGGCGCGCGGCTGCGCGTGCACCCCGCTCTCCTTCGCGGGGCCCGCGACGCGGCCACGTCCGGGCGCCCATCCGCGACAGATCGCTCGTGGGCCTACGCGGCCGCCACGCCTCCGCCCGTCGTCGACGCCGTCCAGAAGCTGACGGCGAACGGCGACCCATGGGTCACCTACGGAGACTGGATCGCGGACGACACCTTCGACGTCATGAGCCGCGTGAAGGATATCCGCGTTCCCACCGTGGTCGTGTGCGGGGCCGAGGACCGGCTCACCCCCGTGCGGAATCACCAGTTCCTCGCCGCGCAGATCGCCGGCGCTCGGCTGACCATCATCGAGGGGGCCGGCCACTGGGTGTTCTGGGAGCAGCCAGAGGCTTTCACGCGGACCGTCCGCGACTTCCTCGACGGCCTGCCCTCCTCCCCCGCTCAGATCACGCGCTCGAGTCCCTAGATAGCTCGGAGGGGGGCTCCGCCCCCCTTCCGAAGCCTCCCCCGATGCAGGGCGAGCCGCAGGACGTCGCGGGGCTGGGGCCCTGCCGTCAGAGGCGAGCAATCTGAAAATTGCGCCGGCGAAGCCGGCGCTCGAAGCGGAACGTTCTTGCTCGCGAGGGCATGGCAATTACTTGGACAGCCCCCGAGCTCGAGCGCGTTCCGCTCACGCGACCGAGACGGCTCAATCCTGTCGCCGCCGAGACCGTCGCAGTCGCCCCAGCTCCTGACTGGCGAGCTGGAAGAGGTTCGTCGACGTCCAGTAGAGGACCATGCCCGCGGGGAACGTGTAGAAGAGCAGGAAGAACAGCAGGGTCATGCCCATCAGGTTCCTGCGTTGCCGCCGAACGAGCGGGGGCGTGAGGACGCGCGAGGGGAACCGCAGCAGCGCGGCCAGCGAG
This sequence comes from Candidatus Methylomirabilota bacterium, assembly GCA_036002485.1. Classification (NCBI taxonomy): domain Bacteria; phylum Methylomirabilota (SeqCode); species Candidatus Methylomirabilota bacterium. The sequence continues at coordinate 84,693 of DASYTI010000001.1, forward strand.
ACTCCGCTCATCACGACCGGGAGCAGGTTCAGGTGGCACCCGAAGAAGGGCAGGCACATGGGTAGCCGGAGCAGCTCGTCCGGCCGCGACAGATCCGGGATCCACAGGAATGACACCCGGTAGAGATCGAAGTCCTCCGCCAGCATGTCGAAGACGGCGATGAACACGGGAAGCTGGATCAGGAAGCCGAGCAGGCTCTTCAAGGTGTACAGGGGGTGGACGCCTTCCTCACGGTACAAGGCGAGGGTGCGCCGTGCGCGCTCCTCGCCGCGATGGGCTGCCTTGATGGCGTCGATCCCGGGCTGGAGCCGCGCCTGGGTGGCGTTGACCTTTTCTTGCAATCGCTCGGCCACGGCCGTCAGGGGCAGGAGGAGGACCTTTACCGACACCGCGAGAGCGACGATGGCCACGCCGGGATGACCCACGAGCGCGGTCAGCCCGCGGAGGAGGAACAGAAGGGCGAAGCTGAGCGCGCGCAGCCAGGACCAGAGCCCGGAGAAGAGCATCTCTTCGAGGGCCGGGTCCGCCTGGGTCAAGGCGCGGTTCTCGAGCGGCCCCGAGTAGAACGTGTAGCGCCATGAGCGCTGTTCTGGATCGTGGGCGGAGACGAGGGCGACCCTCGTCCCGGGCCGCGACTCGAGGACGCCGGCGCCATCCGAACGCAGGACAATGGCCCAGAATCGGCTGCGAAAACCCACCCAGTCGCCCGCGCGGAGAGGCGTGGGGTCTCGGCGATCGTCGTCGACGACGCGGACGATACCTCCGGCGACCACCACTCGGCTGACACGATCAAGCACCGCGGCGAAGCCGGCGGCCGGTGCCGCGAACAGGCGACGGCCCGCCCCCAGTTCGAGCTCGAGGCGCCGGTCCGTCATGAAAGCGGCCGCGTTCGGTCCGAGCGGTCGCACGGTCATCACGACCTCGTAGCCCTCCCGCGAGATCTCGAATGACTTCACGAGACGGACGCCGTCGATGGGCAGGTCGGACTGGAAGGTCACGATCCGGGCGCGAGCGTCCTCCGTGAGGGCGGCGGTGAAGCGCAGGCGCTGGAGGTCCACGGATGGATCAGGACCGGGGCCGCGAAGGATGAGCCGCGCCTGCGACGGCTCATCGTCGCTCGTGAATTGGACCGACGTCCCCGACGCCCCGTCGGCCATGGCACAAGACGGATGGCAGGCCCGCCACCGCGTGGGGCGCGCGCCGTCGAGGGAGAACAGGAGGTCGAGGCGGTTGGTCGTGATGTGGACGCTTTCGCCGCCCGCCTCCCCTGCCGAGACGGGGAGGGCGATCGCGCCCAGAACGACGAGCAGTCCCGGAAGCAGTCGCGTCGCGCGGCCGCGGGCCAGCCGCCGCCACCGCCCGCCCTGCCTCTCCATTACCGGTAGAACCGGCTCATCTCCTGCAGCGCGGCCCGCAGCCTGTCGCGCGGGAGCGTGGGCTTCTGGACGAGGCGATAGTTCTGGTCGCGGATCTCGATGCCGGCCCGGTAGACGATGATCACCCGGTCGGGCTCGATCAAGGCGAAGTCGGTGAGACCGAGGGCGATGAGCCACTCCCACTGCCGGTCGGAGAAGAGGCTGTGCCCGCTCGCGTAGTCGGAGGGCGGATTCGTGCAGCCGAACAGCTCGGTGAGCAGCGTGGGCGCCACGTCGTTGTGGGAGGTCCGGCGAACGACGCGGCCCGGTGGCCGTCCGGGCCAGCGCACGAGCAGGGGCGTATGCATCTGGTAGTCGCTGAAGGAGGTGGCGTGCCCCATGAAGCCCTGCCCGTTCTCGTTGAACTCCATCCCGTGATCGGAGGTGACGATGACCACGGTGCGCTCGAGGAGCTTCCGGCGCTCCAGATCGTCGAGCACCCGCCCGACCAAGGAGTCCACGTAGTGCACGGCCGTCAGGTACCGGGCGTATTGGCGTACCTGGGTCGATGCTCCCGGCGGGACGGAAACAGCCACCGGGGGGTAATTGTCAGGCGGGTCCATGGCCACCGCGGCGTTGTAGTACAGGAACCCGAAGAACGGACGCGCCGTGTCCCGCCGGTTGAGCCAGTCCAGCCACTCCTCGGTCAAGGTCCGGTCCCGCCCGCTCGACCCAGGATAGAGCGAGATCGTCTCGCGGCGTAGGTTTGGGACGCGGGCCAGGGCCGTCCGATCGAGCCCGACGACCCAGGCGTACACGGGCGAGCTGACGAACAACCCCAGCTGGTAGCCGTACTGTCGGAACAGGTCCATGAGCACCGGAGGCTGAGCGATGTCGGCGAAGGCGTCCCAGTAAGTCGCGGGGAGCCCGTAGAACAGGGAGAACATTCCCGCCCGCGACGAGTTCCCGCCGCTGTAGTGCCCCTCGAACCGGATCGTGTCGCGCGCGAACTCGGCGAGCCTCGGCGCGGCCTCGGGCCTCAGGGCGTCGGCGCGCATGGCGTCGACCACGACGAGCAGGACGTTCAGCGGGGCCGGGCGCGGATCGCACCGCAGCGGGGCCCTTGGGTAGTTCAGCTCGCCGCTCGGGGGCCGGGCGAGGGCGGCCGCGAGGCTCTGCTCACGCGCCCGGGCCTGATCCACGATGCCGAGCCTCCACAGCCGCCGATAATCCCGGAGCGGGTAGTAGAGCGGCAGGTACCGGGTGAACGAGGTGACGGGCACGTAGTAGCGCGCGTCGGCCACCACGTGGATGAGCTGGCTGGCCAGGAGGCAGCTCCCGAGGCCCAGGGCGAGATACCGCCCGATCCGACGCGTGGCGGGAAGGGCGGTGCGCTTCCAGACCCAGACGGCCAGCATCGCCTCGATGGCCATGCCCAGGAGAAAGTACAGAGCGAGGAACGCCCAGGTCTGCGGCTCCAGCAGAGTGAAGGTCAGCACGCTGAGGTGGTATCGGTTCTCGGCGAAAACCAGGGTGTCGAGGAGCAGGAAGCTGAGAACGACACTGCCCAGAAAGACGCCGAGGGGCAGAACCAGTCGCGGCCGCGGGATCAGCGCGATGACGGGAACGAGCAGGAGGAAGGGGAGGTAGGCGAGCGCGGACAGGTGGCCCACGTAGGCGAGGAGGGCGTAGACCCAGGCGACCGAGGGCCCGACGGCGACGTAGTACCAGAGGTAGCGCAGGCCGACGACACCCAGGAGCGCCGCGTTGACGACGGCGAACCAGCTCCCCCAGCGGAGCAGCCGTCGTCGCGCGCTCACCGCTCCTCGCCTCGCCGGCGCCCCGCCCTCAGGGGAGTGCCGGGCGCCCCCGCCTCCCTTCGCTCGTCCGCGATGCGCGCGATCTCCCGCGCCCCCACCTCGACGCTGCGTCCGAAGTTGAACGTCCATTGTTCCCGCAAGGCGGCGCTGCGTTGACGGAACTCCGCCGCGCCGCGAAGCAAGGCCGCCACGTGCTGGGGCGCGTCCGTCACACGGTCGAGGGGCAGGATGGTCCCGAGCTCCCGCCGGATGCGCATCTCCATCGGCTCCAGACCGAGCTCTGCGTATTTCGGGTTCCGCACGCGGGGGGGAACATCGACGAAGAGCACGGGCTTGCCGAGGCCCAGGGCGTATTCGATGGCCATGGCCGACCAATCGCAGATCAGAAGGTCGGACTCGAGCAGCGAGGCGCTCTCGTCCATCCTGTCCACGTACTGGAATCGGGGGTGCTTCCCGAACCGGGTGATCATGTCCTGGACGAGGCGCGGCGAGAGCCGGGTCGTCTGGTAGTGCGGCCGCAGGATCACGCGCAGGCCGGCCCCCAGCAAGGCGGCGATCAACGGCTCCCCGCAAACGTGCAGAATCGAGTGCTCGCCCCAGGTGGGGGCGAGCAGCGCGGTGATGCTTTCCGACGGCTCCCGCCGGTGGGCGGCGGCGAATTCGACGAGACGCTCGAGCCGGGGATAACCGTAGGCGAACAGGTGCTTGGGGGCCAGGCCGTTCCGCTCCTCACGCCGGCGGATCTCCGCCACGTGATGGGGCCCGGTGCAGAAGAGGCTATCGTAGTGATCGTACGAATTTTCGTGGTCCACCATGTGCGTGCTCCCCATGCTGTGGAACACGTAGATGTAGCGGACGGGGTGGATGGAGCGCTTGAGCTGGAAGTTTCCCAGATCCAGCATGGTCAGCACCATGACGTCGGCCTTGAGCATCTGGAAGAACCAGGTACACATGGCTCCCGAGCGGATGCGGAAGGCGTGGAGACCGGTGCGGGGATTGGACGGAAGGTCGGCGACTTGCTCGGAGGTGACGTGGCAGACCGTCCGGGACAGCTTCTCGATCAGGAAGTCGATGAGCGGCTGGAGGTGATGCCAGTCCTGGTGGGTCTCGGAGTAGAAGACGATGTTGCGGTCGCGCGGCGGAAGCTTCTGAAAGCGGCGATAGCTGGTCCAGTCCCGCCACATCTTCATGGGGCGCGGCGACGCCGGAGCCGTCGGGCAGCGCCGAGCGACGCGCTACTCGTCCGCGGCGGGTGTGCCGTCCACCGCTCCTGGGCGAGGCCCGCGCTTCTTGCCGCGAACCCAGCCGACCAGCCGGTACCAGAACATCTTGACGGCCAGGGCCACCGCCGCCGTCACGCCGATCACCGCGGAGACGAGCATGCTTCCCGTCCCCGGATCGAGATAGGCGTAGGCGGGGGACGCGATGGACAGGCCGGCCACGAGAACGAGCGCGACCCGAAGAGCTCGACGGATCATCATCCTCTGGGTTCCACGACTGTCTTGAGTAGCAGAATCGGCCGTGGGAATCAAGACCCGCGTGCCCGGGAGCGGCCGGCGCTCCCTCCCCACGTCGATTCAGACTCGAAAGGTGTAGGTCCGGGTCGGATCTCGCTCGATGTCAGGCGGAAAACTCTTCCGCTTGTCGGCATAGTAGCGTATGCGGTGATCCCCGGCCGACTGGCGGTTGTAGGTGATGTAGAGCACACGCCGGCGCTCCGCGGTGAGATTCGGGCCGGAGGCGTGCGGCGTGTAGGAATCGAAGAACACGGCATCGCCGGCCTGGGTGGGCACGGGACGGGCACCCAGGCGGCGCATGTCGTCGTCGGTGAGGGGCGTCCACTCGTCCCCCAGAAGGCCCCGCGTGTGGTGTCCGGCCGCGAGCTCCAGGCAGCCGTTCTGGGCGGTGGTGGCGTCGAGGCTGACCATGGCCGTGATGAACAGGTCGGCGTAGGCGCTCCAGCCGGCCTGCTGGTCTTGATGGGGCTTGAATCCGTCGCCGCCGGGCAGCTTGAGATTGATCTTGTCCTTGAAGAGCACGGCGGGCTCGCCGAAGAGCCGGGACACGGAGCCGCGCAGCTTGTCGCCGTCGCACAACGCGGCAAAGCCGTCATGGAACGGGCAGAAGTTCTCGATCCGCTGGAGCACGCGCTCGCCGGGGCGCAGCAAGCTCGGCTCGAAGTACATCATGCATCGACCGGGCACCTCGGGTAGCCCCTGCAGCTCGTCGGTCCACGCCGAGATCCTTCGCATCTCTTCCTCGCCGAACAGGCCCGGCACCACCACGAAGCCGTCACGCCGGAAAGCCTCGCGGGGCGCCGCCCCCTTGGGATCAGGCGCCCGTCCCGTCTCGGACCACGGGGTCGTCGTCTTGCTCATTCGCGCACGAACCTCCGTCCGGGCGGCCGGCCATGTTGGATGGACCCTCTGACATGCGCGCCGATCGTGCCAGAGTCCGGGGAAGAGGTCAAAGGGAACCTCGACGCGGAGGGTGAGCCCCGTCCCCGTGCTTCCTCTTCTACTCCAGGCAGAGTCGAGAGAAGGCCAAAAATATTATGGACACTCCGCTCCCCCGATGCGACCCTTAGGCCGATTCGCCACCACGCGCCGAGAGCCATGAACGAACGAATCAGGAACGCCGAGACGACCAGGTGACGGCCGTCATCCTGGCCGCCGGCGTGGCCCGCCGGCTCGCCCCCCTGACCGATCACACGCAGAAATCACTCCTTCCCGTGGGAGGCCGGGCCATGCTCGCGTGGATGCTGGAGGCGCTCCACGCGGTCGGCGTGCCGCGTGTGGTGATCGTGGTCGGGCACTGCGCGGATCAAGTGGAGGCCCTGACCGCGTCGGCACCGCGCGGCCTGAGCATCCAGTGCGTTCACAACCCCGCCTACCAGAAGGGCTCGGCCCTGTCCCTCTACTGCGCCCGCGACGTGATGGTGCGGGAGCCCACCCTCATCATGGACGCGGACGTGGTGTTCCCCCGGGAGTTTCTGCGCCGGCTCGTGGGATCGGCGGCCGCGAACGCGCTCCTCATCGACCTGGGTTTTGCCGACACGGGCGAGGAGGTGAAGATCTATACGCAGGGGGACCAGGTCATCGCCCTCGGCAAGAAGGTGATTCCCAAGGCGTGGGACCGCGTGGGAGAGGGCATTGGCTTCTTCAAGTGCGGAGCGGAGGCAGGTCCAGAACTCGTGCGCCTGCTCGAGCACGTGATCGACGAGAGCCAGGGGCTCTGCGAGTACGAGGACGCCCTGCATCTCTTGGTGAGCCGGCACCCCGTGCAGGCCGTGGACGTGACGGGATTGCCGTGGACGGAGGTGGACTTCGTCGAGGACCTGCGCCGGGCCCAGACGGAGGTCTTCCCGGAGATTGCCCGGCTCTGAATTTCGAGCCGAGACGCTGCCCCGCATTTCGAGTTGAGCGACGGCCTGAGGCCGGCGCGAGACGAGAGCCGAGTGGATCCGAGTTGAGCGACGACCTGGCGCCGGCGCGAGACGAGAGCTGAGTTGATCCCGCAGGCCGCAGTTCGAGCTGAAGGGCGAAGGCCTGAGGCGAGGGCTGGGTTGGGGTTCGAGCTGAGACGCTGCCGAGGAGCCGCAGGCGACGAGAGCGGCGAGGCGAGGGCTGAGTTAGTCAGCGGCGAAGCGAGGGCTGAAACGACCCGCGCGTGAGCGGCCAGCCTGGCCCTGCCCGCCAACATCTAGGGTACGGGGCGGGGCATATCCGGCTGGACGGCTTCCTCCAGCGTGAGGGGCGTCACCGTCCGGAAGGGCTCGCGCCGAATCGGACAATCCTGGAGGTCGCAGGCCGCGCAGTAGATCCGGTGACAGGGATCGGTGTGAAAGACCATCTCACCCTCGACGCCGAGATCCTTGATCACCCGCGCCGCCACATCTTCCGCCACCTCGTGCGCCCGGTCGACACTCCAGAACTCCGGTACCACCAGATGGGCCTCGACGTGGTGGAAACGCCCCGAACGGATCGCGCGCAGGTGATGGACGCGGATCACGCCGTGGCCGACATAAGTCTGAAGCCCGCTGAGGACACGGCTCAGGAGCGCCGGATCTTCCTCGTCGAGGAGGCCGCCGGCGGCGTGACGCACGAGCCGGAAGCCGGTCCACATCAATGAGAGGGCGACGACCAGGGCCACCACGGGGTCGAGCCAGGCGATGCCCGTCAGGTACACGAGGCCGAGGCCCACCACGATGCCCGTGCTGGTCACGAAGTCCGCGAGCACGTGCTGCCCGTCGGCCACCAGGGTCAGCGACTGATAGCGCCGGCCCGTGCGCACGAGGTACCCGCCGAGAGCGAGATTGACGAGGCCGGTGGTGAAGATGATGAGGCCGCCCAGGCCGAGCTGGCGCACTTCGGGTCCGGCGAGGAGACTCCGGCCGACCTCGTACACGATGACCACGGCCGCGAAGGCGATCAACCCGCCCTCGAAGGCCGCCGAGAAGAACTCGATCTTGCCGTGGCCATAGGGATGGTTGCGATCGGCGGGGCGCCCGGCGAAGACGAGGCCGCCGAGAGCGAAGAGCGCGGCCACCACGTTGACGATGGTCTCGAGAGCATCCGACAGGATGGCCGTGGAGCCCGTCATCCGATAGGCCTGGTACTTGGCGCCGAGAAGGATCACCGACACGACGAGCGACAGGATCCCTGCGCGTAGACGGACGCGCGAGTCGTCTCCGAGGGTGGGAACCGCGGCGGGCGGGGTGAGCTCTGGCGTCACGCTCCGATCATACTCCGGCGGAGCGCGCGACGGGAGCGCGGGTCAGGCGCGAGCGTCGCGGTCGCCGTCGAGCAGGGGGGCGAGGAGCGGGGCCAGGAGCATGGTCCCGGCCGTCCCCAGGATCACCAGCCACGACCAGCCGAGCGCGATGCGGCCCGACTCCGAAAGCGTCAGGAGCACGAGGTTGACCATGGCCATGATGATCATGGCCGCGACATTGGCGCGGTTGGCGCGGAGCTTCGTGAGAAGACCGAGCAGGAAGACGCCCAGGAGCGAGCCGAAGGTGACTCCGGCGATCTTGAAGGCCAGCCACAGGATCTTGTCGAAGAAGGAAAAGCCCCAGGCCAGGATGGCCAGGAGCAAGCCGAAGATGACCACGGCGACCCGCGAGACCATCAGGTAGTGGCGCTCGGTGCCGTCACGCACCAGCAACGGCCGGTAGATGTCGGTGACGAAGGAGGCGGCGAGCGAGCCGAGGGGCGAGTCGATGGAGGCGAGCACGATGGCCGTGAGCATCACGCCGCGGAGCAGCTCGGGCATGGCCGTCCGGATGAAGAAGGGGAAGATCTCGTCCGGTCGCGGCAGCGTCTGCCCCGGGTGTTGCGCGTAGAAGGTGAAGAGCCCGGCGCCGATGGAGAGATAGAACGCGAGGGTCACCAGGGTGCCGATGGGCGTGAGGCTCAGCGTGCGCTGGCTCTCGCCGCGCGTCTCCACGGTGAGCAGGCGCTGCATCAGGTCGTGGTCGGTGCCGAAGGCGGCCATGGAGCCGACGAAGCCGTTGAGCACGGCGAGCCAGACGATATTGGGATCGGTGAGCACCCGTCTCCAGAAATCGGGTGCCCCCGGCGCGGGCCCCCAGTTGATGACGCTGAGCCGGCCCGCCTCGGCGGCAGTGCCGAGCATGGCTCCGAGCCCGCCCTCGGTGCTGAAGGCGAGAAAGCCGACGGTGAGGGCGCCGCCGATGAGAAAGGTGCTCGCTTGGAACACATTGGTCCACACCACGGCCTTGACGCCGCCCAGGCCGATATAGGCGATCGACACCACCGTGAAGAGGGTGATGGTCGCCCACAGCGGCCAGCCCACCAGGACGGCCACGGCGAGGGCCGCGGCCATGAGCCTCACCCCCGAGCCCAGGAGGCGCGTGATGAAGAAGAAGATCGAGCCCGTCACCTGGCTCGCCGGACCGAAGCGGTGGCGCAGGAACTCGTAGATCGTCGTGCAGTCGTAGCGGTAAAAGGCGGGAATGAAGAGATAGGCCACGGCGAGCTTGGCCAGGCTCGAGCCCACGAAGAACTGCGCGTATTCCCAGTTCTCGCTGTAGGCGGTGGCGGGCACCGAGATGATGGTGACGGCGCTGATCTCGGTGGCGAGAAAGGACAGACAGGCCGCCCACCAGGGGATGCGGCGACGGGCGAGGAAGAAGTCGGCGGTGCCGCGCTGCTCGCCGCTGAAGGCACCGCCTATGGCGACGAGCGCCGCGAGCGATCCGAGGAGGATCGCGTAGTCGGGCCAGGTCAGCGCGGAAGCCATGGGCCTGGGCCATTATGGCCCAGGCTCACGACGCCGTCGTCACAAGTAGAGCGGGGTTAGCAGTCTGTCCAAGCAATTCCCCTGCCCTCGCGAACAGGAGTGTTCCGTTACGAGCGCCGGCTGCGCCGGCGCAATCTGTTCGGGGGGAGGCTTCGGAAGGGGGGCAGAGCCCCCCTCCGAGCTACTAGGAGCCGGACTTCTGGCGGAGTGCCTTGAGGAGGTCGGCGAACGAGCCGCGCTGGATGATGCGGGCGAACTGAGTCTTGTAGTTGGCCACCAGGCTCACCCCATCGACGTGCACGTCGTTGACGGCCCAGCGATCGCCCGCCTTGGCCAGGCGGTACTCGACCTGGATCTGCGAGCCCTTGGGGGTGACGACCCGGGACTGCACGACGGCGGCATTGCCTTCCACGCGCTCGCCGACAAAGCTGATGGGCTCGCCTGCATATTGCTCGATCTTGCCCATGTAGGAAGTGGCGACCAGATTGCTGAAGAGTCGGATGAACTCGTCCTTCTCCGTCGGGGACACCTGGGTCCAGTATCCGCCCAGCGAGATGCGCGACATCTCCTGGAAGTCGAAGAGCGATTCCGTCACCTGGCGGATCTGCGCGCGGCGCTGGTCCGTGGACACCTTCGGCGCCGCAGTATTGCCCTGCTCGGGGAAGACCTGCTTCACGGCGACCTGCACCGTCTCCGTCGGACTCGCCGCAGCCGCCACTCCGGCCGACGTGAGCAGCATCACCATCATCACACTCAGCCTGATTGGTCTGGTCACTCTGATCACCCTGTTCTCTCTCCGCGACTCGCCGTTGGGGGGAAGCTGCTGACTCCGTGAGTGTCCCACAGGTGCCCAGACGATGCCAGCACGCAACAAATTCATATCGCCGGCGCAGGCGCACGGCGCAAAATGACCGCCATGGCGCGGACATGGACGGTGGGCGTCGACGCGGGCGGCACCTGGGTGCGCGCGCTCGCCACCGATGATCACGGCCGGCGGCGGCGGGCCCGAGTGCGCGCCTCGGCCTCGGACGAGATCGGAATCACGCTCGCGAGCATTTGGCGGCGATGGCAACTGCGCGGCCGCGACGTCGCGCGCCTCGTCGTCGCCTCCCGCGGGGTGTGGACGCCGGCCGAGCGTCGCGTGGCCGCGCGCCGCCTGCAGGACCTCGCCCGCCGGATCACGGTCATCTCAGACGCCGAGGCTGCATATCTCGGCGCCCTCGGCCCCACCCCCGGCGTGCTCGTTCTGTCGGGGACAGGCTCCATCGTTCTCGGCCGCGATGCCCGGGGACGATGGAGGCGAGGCGGCGGGCTCGGACCGCTCTTTCACGACGCGGGATCGGCCTTCTCGCTCGGGCTCACGTGGCTGGGGCACGGAGACGAAGCGCGGGCGCGGCGCTTCGCCAAGGCTCCGGACGCCGTGGCGCGCATCGCGGCGCTCGGGCCGCGCGTGCTGCATCTGGCCCGTGGGGGCAATGCCACGGCGCGGCTCATCGCCAGCGCGGAAGCGGCGGCCCTCGCCTGGACCCTCGCCCGTGTCGCCGGCCCTCTCCGTCTCGAGGGCCGCGTGCCCGTGAGCTGGGCGGGGAGTCTGATGAGCAATGACTACTTCCGCGGCCAGGTATGGCGGTGGGCACGACGTCAGGGACTGAATATCGTCTCGCGCACGCCGCGAGAGAGCCCTCTCCAGGCCGCCGCGCGTCTAGCCGCCCGCCCTCGCTGATCGCGCGCGGTACCAGCACCACGCCGCCGGCCCCGTGAGGGCGGCGGCGAGCCCGGCCATCGTATTGAGCCAACCCGCCGTCGCCATGGCAAGGAGCGCGGCCAGGGAGGGCAGCACGGCGGTGAGCCAGAAGCCCGCGGCGCCGCCCCCCACCCGGAAGGGCCGCGGCAGGGCCGGCTCGCGCAGACGCAGGACGACGAAGGCCGCCATCTCGAGGAGCAGGGTCAGCGAGTAGAGCCAGACATTGAGGATGACCAGCTCCTTGAAGGACCAGAGCGCGCACACGCTGTAGGCCGCGCACGAGACGAGCACCGCGGCCCATGGCACCTGGGTGCGTGGAGAGACGATTGCGAGCCATCGCGGCAGCAAACCGCGAAGGGCAAGCGCATAGGGCAGCCGCGAATTGGTGAGCACGAGCGAGAGGAAGAGCCCGGCCGTCGCCGCCACCGCGCCGGCCACCACCGCGCCCGCGAGCCATGGGCCGCCCACGGCCGCGGCGATCACGGGCCAGTGGCCCGTTCGCCAGCTCTGCCAGTCTTCCGTGGCCGCCAGACCCGAGGCCACCGGCGCGACGTAGGCGAGTGCAATGACGGGCAGCGCCCACCAGAGCGCGCGGCGATACGTCGTTTCGGGCGCGCGCGTCTCCCCGAGAACCATGCTCGGGGTGTCCCAGCCCGAATAGTTCCACATCATCACCGCGAGCCCCAGCCCGAGCCCGCCCACGAGGCCCTGCCCCGGCGCCGCGAAGGGCACCCACGGCGCATGCACGGCACGCGAGGCGGACGCGATGGTGAGCCACACGATGGGCGAGAGGGCGCCGGCGGCCAGGGCGGCCGCGCCCCAGCCGGTCAATCTGACGCCGGCGAGATTCACGGCCGTCAAGATCCAGATGAAGCCCAGGGCCAGCGCCCAGCGCTCCGCCACCGTCATCTCCGGATGCCAGTAGCGAAGGTAGTCCACGAAGAGCGCGGGATAGACGGCCACATCCACGAAGCTGTTGAGCCAGCTCCACCAGCCGACCTGAAAGCCCCAGAAAGGCCCGAAGGCGCGCCCGACCCAGGCGACGTAGCCGCCTTCCTCGGGCAGCGCGGAGCCCAGCTCGGCCATGGCGAGGGCGACGGGAAGGCTCACGAGCAGAGGGGTGAGGACGAGGAGGCAGAGCGCGAGCCCCGGGCCGAAGACGGAGACGGCATCCTCGACCCCGTACGGACCACCGCTGACATTGAAGAAGACAACGGCCAGGAAAGGCAGGAAGGCGAGACGCGAGGAGGCGGCCGACCTCACGCAGACTGCGCGGCCCGAATCAGCTCCGGCAGACCCTTCAGCCACTCGTCGATGGGCGTGGTGGCGTCCACGATGATCTCGAGCTTGCCGCTGGGCAGGCGGCGCACGCGACCCTGGCCGGTGCCGAGCGGGATCACCACGTGCTCGCGGTGAATGCCCATGGCGTCCAGGACCTCGAAGATCTTGTTGATCTCGTTCATGCCGACCGCATCGAGCATGGGCTCCTCCCGTCGGCATCGTAAGTTGTGATAGCCTCGGGGTCAATGAGACGGATCTTGTTGCTCGCCGTGACCCTGCTCACCTTCAGTACCCCCGCCCGCAGCGCCGAGCCGCCGCTCTTCGACGGCCACATCCACTACAGTCGGCCCGACTGGAATACGTACACGCCGGACCAGGTCTTTGCCATCCTCGATCAGGCGGGCATCCGACGTGCCCTCGTGTCGAGCACGCCGGACGACGGCACCCTCAAGCTCTACGAGCGCGATCCCAAGCGGGTCATCCCCATCCTCCGCCCGTATCGCACCCGCGATGACATGAGCACGTGGTGGAAAGATCCGACCATCATCCCGTACCTCGAGGAGCGGCTGGCCAAGGGCGTGCACAAGGGGATCGGCGAGTTTCACATCCATGGCAAGGACATTCGCACGCCCGTGCTCACGCGCATCACGGAAATCGCGGTGCAGCGACACCTGTACCTGCACGCCCACTCCGACGACGCCGCCGTGATCGAGCTCTTCGCCATCGAGCCTCGGTCGAGGATCATCTGGGCCCACGCGGGCATGTCCGCGGGCGCGCCGGCCGTGGGCGCCCTCATGGACAAGCACGCGAGCCTGTGGGCCGATCTGTCTTACCGCTATGGAGAGGTGGCCCCCGGCGGCACCCTCGACCCCGCGTGGCGCGCGCTCCTCATCCGCCACGCCGACCGGTTCATGCTCGGCAGCGACACGTGGACGACGTCGCGGTGGGAGCAGGTGGTCGGGATGGCCGGGGAAGCTCGCAAGATCCTCAAGCAGCTCCCCCCCGATGTCGCCGAGAAGCTCGCCTACAAGAACATCGAGCGTTTGTTCCCCTAGCCTGAACTACTCGCGAGACAACGCCACCCTGATCTACTCAGCCCTCGCCTCAGGGCTCGCCCTTCAGCTCGAACTGCGGCCCTCTCCCTCTCCGAGGGAGAGGGATTCATTTTCATCCCTCTCCCCCATCGGGGGAGAGGGCAGGGTGAGGGGGCGGCCAGGATGCGGTACGCGCGCTCGTGAACGGTTCGGCTCAGCGGAGGTTGAGCTCGGCGGCCACTCGCTCGATCTGATTCCAGGTCTCGTCCTCCACGGGGACGCCGTCCCGCCGGCGCGAAGCCTCGAGACGCGCCTCCGGCTCGCCCGGGATCAAGATCTCCTGGGAGCCCTGCGCGAGCTTGGCTGACTTGACCCAGTCGAAGAGCCCGGCTACCTGCTCGTGGAAGTCCGCCAGCGGCACGAAGCGCTCCACGTCGAGGCAGATCATCAGCGTCCCGTTGGCAAACACGCCGGGCGGGGGCCCCGCCGGACCCGTGCCCGAGAGGATGCCGCCGAGGATCTCCACCGCGAGCGACATCCCGTAGCCCTTGTGCTCGCCCGCCGTCAGGAGCGAGCCGACGGGATCGCCGTAGAAGATCTCGGGATCCGTGGCCGGCCGACCCTCCGCGTCGATGAACCAGCCGAGAGGCGCGTGCTGCTTGCGGTTCTTCTTCACTCGCATCTTGCCTTCGGCGACCACACTCGTGGCGAAGTCGAGCACCATGGCGGGTCCATCAGCGCCGGGAATCCCGATCGCGTGCGGGTTGGTGCCCAGGCGCCGTCCGGAGCCGCCCCAGGGCGCCACGTTGAGCCCGTGCACGGCATTGACCCAGAGCATGGCGACGAGACCCTGCCGCGCCGCCATCTCCGCATAGTCGGCCAGACGTCCCACGTGTCCGGTGCGCGAGAGCCCCACCGCGGCGAGCCCGGAGGCCTTGGCCTTGACCATGGCCATCTCCATTCCGCGCCGCGCCACCACCTGGCCGAAGCCGCGCCCGCCGTCGAGCCGCGCCGTCACCGGCGTCTCGGCGGTGACGGTGATCGGCGACTTCGGGTCCACGGTGCCCTTCCGGACGGCCTCCGCGTATTGCGGAATGCGGATGACGCCGTGGGAATCGTGGCCGCGGAGATTGGCGAGCACGAGCAGCCGAGCGATCCACGCGGCATCGCCGGCGGGGGCGCCCAGGGCCTCGAAGATGCGGGTCGCGGTCGATTCGAGTCGGGCGGCGTCGATGGTTGGCATGCCGGATACGATACCTCATCGCAAATTCTATTTCAGCCCTCGCCTCGCCGCTCTGCTCGCCTCCGGCTCGCCGGCAGCGTCTCAGCTCGAAATTCAATGAAACTCGGAAAAGGCTGCTCTTTTCGGCCTTTACACAGATGCATGTCCCCCGGCATAATCCTTGCCCCGGGGCTCAAACTCTCGTAACCTGGTCGGACGGAGCATCCATTGTATTAGGATGCCAGCGAGCATTGAGCCGAGTGGAACAGCAGGCATGATCAGCCGCGCCGATCTTTCCCGTCCAGCCAACCCGGCGGTCTCCAGCCCGCGCGGGGCGAGGCCCCTCCGCGCCCGGACGCGCGAGCGGCTGCCCTGGGCCTATCTCGCCGCCTTCTTCCTCGGGACCGCCCTCGTCTCCACGTTCATCTGGTACCAGATCGAGAGCGAGCGCCAGGTCGTGCTCGCGAACTGGCAGGCGCGCGTGACCGCCATCGCCGAGGGGCGCGCCCGACTGGTCTCCGACTGGTTCAATGCCCGGCGCGCCGACGCCGACGTGCTCGCCGCCTCCCCCGCCGTGCGCGCGCTCGTGCTCGAGGGCGGCGGCAAGGGCGCCGACGTGCGCAGCGCCCTCGTCCCGCAGCTCGATCGGGTGGCCGCGGCCTACGGCTACTCCGGCATCTCGCTCATGGACACGCAGGGGCGCACCCTGGCGCGCTCGTCCGGCGCCTCCGAACCCGGACGGGAGAGCGCCGAGGCCGTGCTCCTGGCCGTGCGCAACCGCGCCATGCGCGCGGACCTGGTCGAGGAGGCCAAGAGGAAGCTCCTCGTCATCAGCGTGCCCATCTTCGGCGACGGCACCGGCCAGAACCGTGCCGTGGTCGGCGTGGTGGCGCTCATGATGGATCCGGCCTCGCGGCTCTTCCCCCTCCTCTCCGACGAGACGGTGCCCACCCGCACCGGGGAGACCCTGCTCTTCCGCATCGATGGCCCGAAGCCGAGCTACATCTCGCCGCTGAAGGGCCAGTCCGCGGGCTGGTCGGCCGTGGACCGCTCGCTCGAGGAACTCTCGCCGCTCGCCAAGCGCGCGACCGAGGGACGGGAGACCTTCGGCGAGATGTTCGACTATCGCGCCACCCCCGTCTTCGCGGCCACGCGCTGGATCGCGCCGGCCGGCTGGGGTCTCGTGCTCAAGGTCGACCGCGAAGAAGCGCTGGCCGACTTCTACCAGGCGGGCAAGCTGGCCGGCCTGGCCGGCGCCTTCCTCACCCTGGCCCTGGCCGGCGTGCTGATCAGCCTCTGGCGCCAGAGCCAGCGCGCGGCCCTGCTCCGCGAGCAGATGAAGCAGGAGCGCGCCATCTTCAACCTCAAGGGCTACGCTGAGAAGATCGTCGCCTCGGTGCCTTCGGGCCTGCTCCTGCTCTCCGCCGACCTGCGCGTGCTCTCGGCGAACCGCTCCTTCCTCGAATCGTTCTTCCTCCGGCGCGATGACGTCGTGGGCCACTCTCTCGAGGACGTGGTGCGGGCCGAGGGCCTCGTGCGCCGCGCGCGCGAGGTCATGCAGTCCGGGGTGGCCCAGCCCGACATGCTCTTCGAGCTCCACCTCCTTCACCGCCAGGAGACGCGCCCCGTGCGCGTCACCATGACGGGCATCCGCATCGAGGAGCAGGAGGAGGCACGCCTGCTCCTCATCATCGAAGACCTGACCGAGGAAGAGCGCCTCCAGTCGGCGCGCCTGGCCTCGGAGCAGCGGTTCCAGGATCTCGTCCAGGGCCTCGACGCCATCGTGTGGGAAGCCGACGCCGCCTCCCTGCGGTTCTCCTTCGTGAGCCAGCGCGCCCAGACCATCTTCGGCTTCCCCACCGACCGCTGGCTCGAGCAGCCCAGCTGGTTCAGCGAGCGCATCCACCCCGAGGATCGCGCCAAGGTCATGGCCAAGTGCCGGGCCGCCCTGATGCGCGGCGAGGACCACGAGCTCGAGTACCGGGCCCTGACCGCGTCGGGCGAGATCGTGTGGCTGCGCGACATCGTACACGTCGTCCCGGACGCCCCGGGCAATGCCGGACAGCTGCGCGGCCTCACCGTGGATTTGACCGAGCTCAAGCACGCGGACGAGGCGCTGCGCACGAGCGAGGATCACCTTCGCCAGGCCCAGAAGATGGACGCGGTGGGCAAGCTCGCCGGCGGTATCGCGCACGACTTCAACAACCTGCTCATGGTCATCCGCGGCGACAGCGACCTCATCCTCCGGCGCTTGCCCCCCATCCACCCCCTGCGCAAGAACGCCGAGGGCGTCCGCGAGGCGGCGGATCAGGCCGCCACCCTGACGCGCCAGCTTCTCGCCTTCAGCCGCAAGCAGGTGCTCGCTCCCAAGGTGCTCGAGCTCAACAGCATCGTGGCGGGCATGCAGACCATGCTGCAGCGCCTGATCGGCGAGACGATCAACCTCGTGGTCGTGCCCGAGCCGACCCTGGGTCGAGTCAAGGCGGATCCCGGCCAGATCGAGCAGGTCATCATGAACCTCGCCGTCAATGCGCGCGACGCCATGCCTGATGGCGGACGGCTCATGGTCCGCACGGCGAATGTGCAGGCGGGCGAGGTGCCGTCGCCGCCGGGAGGCGGCGCCGCGGCGCCCGGCCCTCACGTGATGCTCGAGGTCAGCGACACGGGCACGGGCATGGACGCCAATACCCAGGCGCACCTCTTCGAGCCGTTCTTCACGACGAAGGAGCCGGGCAAGGGCACGGGGCTGGGGCTCTCCACGGTCTATGGCGTGGTCGAGCAGAGCGGCGGCTCCATCGCGGTGGACACCGAGCTCGGCCGCGGCACGACCTTCCGCATCTACCTGCCGCAGGTCGTGGCCCCGGTGCAGCAGCAGCGCGAGAGCCCCGTGGCCCCAGCGGCCCGCTTCCCCACGGCCCGCCCGGCCACGGTCACGCCGGCGCGGCCCGCTCCCGCCGTCGCGGCAGCCGTTCCCCCGGTGGTCGCTCCGAGGCCGGCGGCGCCGGTGAGCGGCGGCCCCTCGGCCCCCATCCCGAGCGTTCCCGTCGTCGCGGCCGAGGCCACACCCTCGCGCGCCGAGACCATCCTGCTCGTGGAGGATGCCCTCCGGGTGCGCGCGGTGGTCCGCGAGATCCTCGAGATGAGCGGCTATCACGTCCTCGAGGCACGCCACGGCGCCGACGCGCTCGAGATCAGCGGGCGGCACCAGGGCCCCATCCACCTCATGGTCACGGACGTCGTCATGCCGCAGATGAGCGGTCGCGAGCTCGCCCAGCGGCTCGCCCCCCTGCGTCCCGACATGAGGGTGCTCTACATGTCGGGCTATACGGATGACGCCATCGTCCGCCATGGTGTCCTCGGGGCCGGCATGGCCTTCCTCTCCAAGCCCTTCACGCCGGACGCGCTGGCCGCCAAGGTGCGCGAGGTCCTCGAGACGCAGCCCTCGCCGGCCGCTCAGGGAGCCCCGTCGCCCGCGTTTGGTGGCGCGCCCCCGAATGGAAATGGCGCAGGGGCTCCCCCCGCGTCCGTCTCCGCCCAGACGCCCACGGGGACGCCCACCGGTACCATAGTCCAGCGCGCCGAAGACGTAGGCCAGAACCGGCCCACGCGCGTCTAGCCACGCTCCGACCCTCCGTCTCGTGCCCGCGTCCTCCCCTCGCATCCGCGTCCTCGTCGCCAAGGTCGGGCTGGACGGGCACGACCGCGGCGCCAAGGTCGTGGCCCGCTGCCTGCGCGACGCGGGCATGGAGGTCGTCTATACGGGTCTCCATCGAACGCCGGAGGAAGTGGTGGCCGCCGCCGTCCAGGAAGACATCGATGTCCTCGGCATCAGTCTCCTCTCCGGCGCCCACATGACGCTCGTGCCGAAAGTCATCGCCCTCCTGCGGCAAGCCCACGCGGAGGACGTGCGCCTGGTCGTGGGCGGTGTCGTCCCCGACGAGGACGTGGCCGCCCTTCGCGACATGGGGGTGGCCGACGTGATCCTGCAGGACACCCCGCCCGAGGAGATCGTCGCGCGCGTCCGCGGGCTCGTGGGCTCGCGCACCGCGGGCTGAGCCCACCGTCAATCCGGATCGTGGAAACGCTCGACCTGGCAAAGCTCCGGCAGACACGTGGCGTGGACTTGGGCGTCTGGCCGCCCCGCTATGATCCGAGCTATCGGCCGGCGGCCGAGGAGCGGTGCTGGCTGCCCGAGGTCGAGTGCGCGCCTCCCGCCCTCCGCGACGAGCTCATTTTCAGGAAGCTCAAGAGCCAGCTCGACTATGCGTGGGAGCGCTGCCCCTTCTATCGGCGCAAATGGGAGGAGGCAGGCGTCTCCCCCGCCACCCTCAAGAGTCTCGCCGATCTCGCCCGCTTCCCCGTGGTGCGGAAGTCCGAGCTCCGTCAGGCGCAGGCCGCGCACCCGCCCTTCGGAGACTATCTCGGCATCGAGCCTTCGGAAGTCGCCCGCATCCACGGGACGAGCGGCACCACGGGGCGGCCCACGGTGTTCGGCATCGGGAGCGAGGACTGGGAGCGCATCGCGCTCGCGCACGCGCGCGTGCTCTGGGGCACGGGGATCCGCCCCCACGACCGCATCCTGATCTGCTCCTTCTTCAGCCTCTATCTGGGATCCTGGGGAGCGCTGGCGGGCGCCGAGGCGCTCGGGGCCACCGTCTTTCCATTTGGCGCGGGCCAGGCGGGGCAGACGCTGGCCGCCGTCGGCTGGGCGCGCGAGCTCCGGCCCACGGCTTTCTACGGCACGCCCTCCTACGCGCTCCACTTCGCCGAGACCGCGAAGCGCGAGGGCATCGATCCCCGCGCGCTCGGCTTTCGCGTCCTGTTTTTCTCGGGCGAGCCCGGCGCGGGCATCCCGGCCACCAAGCGGCTCATCGAGGAGACCTTCGGCGGCATCTGTGTGGACATGGGCAGCATGGCCGAGATGACCCCGTGGATGACCAATGCCGAATGCGGGCACCGGACCGGCATGCACCTCTGGCAGGACCTGGTGTATACCCAGGTCTGCCATCCCGAGAGCTTCGAGCCCCTGCCCTACGGCGCGGAGGGCACGCCCGTCTACACGCATCTCGAGCGCACCTCGCAGCCCATGATCCGGCTCGTCTCGGGCGATCGCGCGCGCTGGACGGACGAGCCGTGCCCGTGCGGCCGGACGTACCCGCGGCTGCCCCTGGGGCTCTACGGGCGCTTCGACGACATGATCGTCGTGCGGGGCGAGAACATCTATCCGAGCGCCATCGAGGATGCCCTGCGCGCCACGGAAGGCTTTGGCGGCGAGTTCCGGGTCATCGTGTCACGGCGCGAGCACATGGACGAGCTCCTCGTGCGCGCCGAGCATGCGGGAGGCCTGACCGATCCGGGCCGGCTCGAGACGCTGCGCGGAGAGATGCGCAACCGGCTGCGCGCGCGGCTCGGCATCCATCCCGTGGTCGAGCTCGTCCCCGAGGGCACGCTGCCCCGGACGGAGTTCAAGGCGCGGCGTATCATCGACGACCGGGACCTGTACCGCGAAGGGCTGGACAAGAGGAAGGAGGACTAGATGTTCGATCGCGAGGAGATCACGCGGGCCGCGGCGCTGCGCGCGGCGTGGGAGGCAGGGGAGCTTCGCGCCTTCCTCGACCGCCAGCCCGAGTCCCGCGCCGAGTACCGCACGCTCTCCGGCATCCCCGTCAAGCGCGTCTACACCGCCGAGGACACGGCCGGCCTGCGCCACGAGGACCTCGGCCTGCCCGGCCAGTACCCGTTCACGCGCGGGCCCTACCCGACCATGTACCGGGGGCGGCTCTGGACCATGCGGCAGATCGCCGGCTTCGGCACCGGCGAGGATACCAATGGCCGCTTCCGCTACCTGATCAGCCAGGGCCAGACGGGCCTCAGCGTGGACTTCGACATGCCCACCCTCATGGGCTACGACTCCGACCACCCGCGCTCGCTCGGCGAAGTCGGGCGCGAAGGGGTGGCCATAGACACGCTGGACGACGTGGAGGCGCTCTTCGCGGACATCGACCTCGAGCGCATCTCGGTCTCCATGACCATCAATCCGACGGCGTGGGTCCTCCTGGCCATGTACGTGGCGCTGGCCCAGAGTCGCGGCTGCGACCTGAACCGCCTCTCGGGCACCGTCCAGGCCGACATCCTCAAGGAGTACATCGCCCAGAAGGAGTGGATCTTTCCCATCCGGCCTTCCATGCGCATCATGCGCGACATGATCGTGTGGTCGACGCGGCACATGGCGCGCTACAACCCCGTCAATATCAGCGGTTACCACATCTCCGAGGCGGGAGCGACCTCCGTCCAGGAGCTCGCCTTCACCATGGCCAACGCCATCGCCTACGTGGAGGAGGTGACGCGAGCGGGCGTGGCCGTGGACGACTTCGCCCCGCGCCTGGCCTTCTACTTCGTGGCCCAGAACGATTTCTTCGAGGAGATCGCCAAGTTCCGGGCCGCGCGCCGCATCTACGCGCGGCTCATGAAGGAGCGCTTCGGGGCCACGCGGGCCGAATCGATGCGCCTGCGCTTCCACTGCCAGACGGCGGCCATGACCCTGACCAAGGCCCAGCCCATGAACAATATCGTCCGCACGGCCCTCCAGGCGCTCTCCGGGGTGCTGGGCGGATGCCAGTCGCTCCACGCCAATGGCCTCGACGAGGCCTATGCCATCCCTTCCGAGGAGGCGATGAAGATCGCCCTGCGCACCCAGCAGATCATCGCCGAGGAGAGCCGCGCCACCCAGGTCGTCGACCCCCTCGGCGGCTCGTTCTACGTGGAGGCCCTGACCGCGGAGATCGAGCGCCGCGTGATGGACATCCTCGTCAAGGTGGACGGCATGGGGGGCACCATCCGGGCCGTGGAGGAGGGCTACTTCCAGCACGAGATCGCGGACAGCGCGTATGAGACGGCGCGGCGGCGCGCCTCCGGCGAGCAGCCCGTGATCGGCGTCAACCGCAATGTCGAGCCGGCGGCGCCGGTGCCCGTGCCCATCCACAAGATCGACCCCGCCGTCGAGACGCGCCAGATCGCCCGGCTCCAGGAGACGCGACGCCGCCGCGACGGCGCCAAGGTGGACGCCCTCCTCGACCGGCTCGCCGCCGAGGCCAAGAATCCCGACGCCAACCTGATGCCCCTGACCATCGAGGCCGTCAAGGCCCGCGCCACCATGGGCGAGATCGTGGCGCACCTCCGCTCCGTCTTCGGCGCCTACACCGAGCGCCCCGTCTTCTAGCCCGAACTTCACGAACGCGCGTACCGCATCGTGGCCTCCCCCTCACCCTGCCCTCTCCCCCTGCGGGGGCGAGGGATCAAATGAATCCCTCTCCCTCTCCGAGGGAGAGGGCAGGGTGAGGGTGGCGTTGTCTCGCGAATTGTTCAGGCTAGACGAGGCATGGTGACGGCTCTCTGCCCGCGGTCGCTCGTCATCGGCGCGGTCGGGCTCTTCGTGATCTGCCTTGGTCTGGCCGTCTGGGCCGTGGCCATCGAGCCCGGCCGGCTCGTGGTCAGGGAGGTCGATCTTCCTCTCGCCACGTGGCCGCGGGCCATGCCTCCGCTCACCATCGCCGTCGTATCGGATCTCCACACGGGCGCGCCCCACATCGATCCCGCCAAGGTCGATCGGATCGTCTCCATCATCAATCAGCGACAGCCCGACCTCGTGGTCCTGCCCGGGGATTTTGTCGTGCACGGGGTGATCGGGGGACGGAGGATCGAGCCCGAGGTGACCGCGGCGCGGCTCGAGGCGCGGCGGGCGCCCCTCGGCGTCTTTGCCGTGCTGGGCAATCACGACTGGTGGTACGACGGTCAGCGGGTGGCGCGGGCGCTCCGGGCCGCCGGCATCGTCGTGCTCGAGGACGAAGCGGTACGCCTCCGGCATCGCGGCCACGCGTTCTGGCTGGTCGGGCTAGCCGACTTCGACACCCGGACCTCCGACCCCGCCCGGACCACGAGCGCCATTCCGCCCGCGGAGCCCGTCGTCGCGCTCACGCACAATCCCGACATCTTCCCCCTGATCCCGCCGCGCGTCGCCATCACCCTGGCCGGTCATACCCATGGCGGGCAGGTCTACCTTCCCCTCATCGGCCGGCCCATCGTCCCGTCGAGGTATGGCCAGCGCTATGCGATCGGCCATATCGAGGAGGAGGGCCGGCATCTCTTCGTCACCTCGGGGCTCGCCACCAGCATCATCCCCGTCCGCTTCCTCGTGCCGCCCGAGATCGTGATGGCGCGACTGAAGCCAGCCTGAGTGAGACACGCCGGCCCTACGGCTTCCTGATCTCCATGCTCCGGATCAGGCCGTCCTCGATGAGGTAGATGTGCTGGACCAGCTGCTCTGCCAGAACCTTGCCGGCCAGGTCGCGGACGAGTTGATGCACGTCGACGACGACCCGCCCGGTCTCATCGGTGCCGAAGCGCCGCGGCTCGACATGGGGGTCGATCACGGACCACTGGCGGCTCCAGTACTCACGGACCGCCGCGTGGCCATGGACGCGTCCACCCTCCATCCCGTTCGGCCAATCCACATCGGGATGCATGACGGCGAGGACGGCGTCGATATCGCGAGCATTGAAGGCCCGGTAGGTGGCGCTCAGAAGATCCCGCTCTTTCAGCGCGGTCACGGCCTGACCAGGGGCGGCTGCTCGACGTAGGCGATCGCGCAGTCTGGTCCGTGGATCCGGCGCGCCCGCGCGACGGCTTCCTCGACGCTCCCGGCGACCTCGAAGCCGAGGTGCCGTGGCACGTGGGCATCGCGGGGTCCGGCCACGATCACTCGTCCCACGTGCCGGAGGCGCTTGAGCGGGTGCGTGGCGAGAATGCCGTGGATCGGGTGGAAGGCGTGACGACGGCGGTACGCCTCGATATAGTCGGGGCGGCTGGCCAGGTCCTCGGCGAAGCGCGCGGTGATCTCGTACGGGTCGCGCGTCTCGGGCAGGATGCGCTCCCACACCTCGGGGTAGGAGGGATGGGCGACGCGGTCCCACGCGTCGCGGGCCGGCGCCGCCATGATCACCGTGCACCCGGGCTTGCCCACGGCCTCGATCATACCGCCGAGATATCCCAGCCCCGACGAGATGAGGGTAAGGATCGGGTTCACGGCGGCGAAGATGGCGTAGGGACTCGAATCGGGGATGCCGTAGACGAGCACATCGAAGCGCTCCTGGCTCGCTTCTCGCCGCGGCGGATAGAGCGCCGCCTGCTCCTCGAGGGCCGCGCGGCGCGTCTCGTCGACGGCGCCCGCAAAGACCCGCGCCGGGTGATGGGGATCGGCGAGCAGGGTGTCGATCTTGAAGATGCGCTTGCCCAGGCGCGCCTCCAGGTGGTGGCCCATCTCGTCGAGCACGGCGTGCATGCGGTTGCCGTTCACCGCCATCGACATGCCGTCGGGGGTGTGGGTGACGCGGATGGTCCGCCACGTCGACAGCCCGACGCAGACGGACTTCCAGCCCCCTGTGAATCCGCGGATGTAGTTGCTGTTGATGTAGACGGTCAGGTCCGAGTCGGCCACGAGACGATGTACCTCGACGGGATAGCCGTGCTCCGGCGTCAGCCCGAGATCGATGATCTGCTCGCGGTCCTCGGCGTCGTGGCAGAGGAGCCGGTCTCCGAACTCCGCGACGAGGCCGTCGCCGAGGAGGCGCGCCAGCTCGGAGGGCCGGAGCATGCGGTGGAGCGCATTGGCGCAGATCAGCGTCACGTCCCGGCGGCGCACGCCTGCTCCCTCGAGCTCGTCGAGGACGGCCTGGATGGCCACCTGACGGATCGGCCCGAAGGATCCGGTCGTGTGATCGTCGAAGGCGATGGTCACCGTCGCGCCGGGACGGGCAAGAGCGCCGATGCGCGGCAGTCCGCGCGGGGCCGCGAGCGCCGCCCGCACGGCGCCGTCCAGATCGGGCAGCGGGGGCAGGCTCGCGCGCTCGATGTTGGAGAGGAGCCGGGTGTGGTCGGGCAGCTCGGCCGCGATCGTCGTCTCACCGTATGGGAGCTCGACCTTCATGGCCCCTCGCTTCCTTGACGGGTCATACCCTCGTGGCTACAGTGCGGCCATACTAACCCCACATTTTCGTTTTGAGAGGCGAACGCACCAGGCCATAATCGCTCAACCCCGCAAGAAACGCGACTCTCGGCCGCTCCTCGCTGACGCAGAGGGCTCATTCGGCACGCCCAGTACTTCGTCTTCCAGCTGGCCGAGAGCTACTTGACATCGGATCTGTTTCGGCAAATCCTCGGGCGCATCGAGCGACTCGGGTGGCACCCCCCGTGATCGAGAGCCCCTCACGAGGCCCGGAGACCATGAGGGGAGGGGGGCGAAGCAGCGGAGGTGTCCCTGAACAAGGACCGTCAGGGTGACGAGACCCACAGGCACGGGGCCGCGGACGGTCCCTCCGTCGCGAGCCTGACTTCCCTCAACGTGCCGGAAAGGATGAACTGAGCGACGGGGCGATCCGCGCGTTCAACACCACGACGGTGAGCAGACATCGGCCCATATTGGAAATCCAGGTCTAAACCATTTCTCCTACGTTCCCCTGGCATCAGGCGACATCGTCCAGCGCTCGAGCGGCAGCCAGAGCCCCATGGCTCGGTGCGCAGTGGGAGGCACCATGGCGACGTACTCATACGCGGAGTGCTTGCAGAACTCCTACCGGATCAACTGGAAGATCGCCGACGTCCTCGGCACCAACCAGTTTGACTCCTCGCGGCACTGGCTGCCTGCGCGGCTGTCCGGGGCCGACGCGATCACTGGCCTGAGTGCCCAGGACAAGGTCCGGCTCACTCACGTCGAGATGGGGTCCTACGCCCATCTTTTCGCGTATGTGGAGGAGTTCATCGCCCCCAAGATGATCCACCTCGCCTGCGACTTCGAGGTCGACAACCGCGAGGCCTTCGACGCCCTGACCAACTTCGCTGCGGAGGAGGTCAAGCACATGAACCTCTTCCGCGAGATCCGAGCCCGCGTGGACCGGACGGTGGGCTTTCCGCTTGCCCTGCTCGGGGACGAGAAGGCAGTCGCTCGCGCCGTCCTGAGCAAGCACACCGGGGCAGTGCTCCTCCTGACGGCGGCCATCGAGTGGTTCACCCAGCTCCACTACCTCACGGCGTTCAAGGACGACGACTCGCTCGACCCTTTCACGAAGACGATCTTCCGCGCGCACTGGCAGGAGGAGTCCCAGCACGCCAAGATGGATCACCTGGAGACCACGCGCGCGTTCGCACGCATGACCGTGGCGGAGAAGGATACAGCCATCGACGACCTCATTGACCTGATCGGCGCGGTGGACGGCCTCCTCCAGAAGCAGGCGGGGCTTGACGTGGACAATCTGGAGCGCTACCTCGCGCGGTCCTTCACCGGGACCGAGAAGCAAGAGGTCTACGCGAGCGTGCTCAAGGCCAAGCGCTACACCTTCATCGAGAGTGGCGTGACGCACCCGAACTTCCAGGCGCTGTTCAGCGAGGTGACGACACCCGCGCAGCAGGCGAAGGTCCAGACGGCACTAGACGCGCTGCTCGCGTCGGCATGAGCAAGCTCTTGGCTGGCAGTATCGGCGCCGTGGCGGCCCCGAATCCTTCCGCGCGACCTCGGAGGAGCGCCTGATGCGCCCCATTACCGACGTGCGCAAGATCTCGAGCATCGGGTACGGTTTCATGGCGTCCAAGGCCCTCTTCACGGCGCTCGACCTCGACATCTTCACGCGGCTGTCGGGCCAGCCACAGAATCTCGACTATCTTGCGCGGGAGGCCGGCGTCCGGCCGAATCAGCTCCTCACCCTCATGACGGCCCTCGTGTGCCTCGGGCTGGTGGCGAAGGAAGGCGCGCTCTATGCCAACGCGCCCGCGAGCGAGGCGTACCTGGCGCGGCACTCCCCGAAATACTACGGCGACTATCTCCGCCTGCAGATCGACAAGCAGGTCTATCCATCGCTCCTCGAGCTGACGGCGAGCTTCCGCGGCGAGCGCAAGGGGTTCTACGAGACCTTCCTCGCCGATCCGGAGCAGGCGGACCTCTTTAGCCGGGCGCAGCACGTGGGCTCACTTGGCCCGGCCCGAGTCCTGGCCCGGCAGATCCCGCTCGACGGCCGTGGCACGCTGCTCGACGTCGGCGGCGGCAGCGGAGCCTTCAGTATCACCCTGTGCCAGCGGAACCCGAAGCTCACGTCGACGATCCTGGACTTCCCGAGCGTCGGGGAGACGGCGCGGCGATACGTGGAAGAGGCCGGGCTCGCCTCGCGCATCGCCTTCCTGCCCGGCGACGCGCTCGACACCGAGTGGCCGGGCGATCGGGACGCGATCCTGATGTCCTATGTCCTGAGCGCGGTGGGAGAGCGTGACGTGACTACGCTGATCGAGCGTGCGTACGGAGCCCTGCGGCCCGACGGGCTTCTCGTCGTGCACGATTTCATGGTGGATGATGACAGGACCGGGCCGCTCAGCGCCGCGCTGTGGTTCCTACCTATGGCGCTCCGGGGGGACGCGATCTCCCTGACCCCGGGCGACCTGTCGGAGGCAATTCGTGCGGCCGGCTTCGAGGGTGTCGCCGTCCAGGATCTCATCCCGACGATCACGAAGGCGCTGACGGCGCGCCGGCCCTGATCAAGGTCTCCTCCGAGCGTGCCCACCTCGGGCACTCCACGGGCCGATCATCCATCAGGCGCCGCGAATGACCGGCAGGCCCGATTGCCACTGACTCCCCTGCCCGGGCGACGCGACGATCAATGGAGATGACAGGAGAACGACGATGAAGTTCGGACTGCGATACGCGAGCCTCGGCCGCTACTCGAGTGGCCCCGCGGCAGTGGAGCTGGCCCAGGCTGCCGAGGCCGCCGGCTTCGACTCGATCTGGACGGTGGAACACGTCGTGGTGCCGCACGGATATCAGTCGCGCTATCCGTATTCCCCGAGCGGGCGCATGGGATCGGGCCTCGAGGACTATCCGATCCCGGATCCGCTGATCTGGCTCGCCTATATCGGCTCCGCCACGCGAACCATCAAGCTCGGCACGGCTATTCTCATCCTGCCCCAGCGCAATCCCGTCATCACCGCCAAGGAGATCGCCACCCTCGACCACCTGGCTGGCGGTGGCCGCGTGCTCCTGGGCATCGGCGTGGGCTGGCTCGCCGAGGAGTTTGCCGCCCTCGGGGTGCCTTTCGAGGACCGCGGGCCCCGCACGGACGAGTATGTCGCCGCCATGCGCGCGCTCTGGAGCCAGGAGTGCGCGAGCTACAAGGGTCGCTTCGTCTCCTTCGATCAGGTCTTCTGCCGTCCCCTGCCTCCGGAGCGGCGGATTCCCATCATCGTCGGCGGGGACACGGCGGCGGCGGCCCGACGCGCCGGGAGACTCGGCGACGGCTACTTCCCCGCGCGCCCCGCGCCCCCCGAGCTGCTCGACGAGATGCGCCGCGCCGCCGAGGCGGCCGGCCGCGATCCGGGTTCCATCGAGATCACGGTGGCCGCTCCCACGGAGCCGGCGGAGATCGAGGCGCTGGCCAAGCGAGGGATCACGCGCGTCGCCGTGCCGGTCAGCGCTGCCGCGGGGCTGCCCGCACAGGTCAAGACGCCCGACGACGTGCTTCGCTACGGCAAAGAAATGATCGCGCGCTTTCGTTAACTCGGAGGGGGGCTCCGCCCCCCTTCCGAAGCCTCCCCCCGAACAGCTTGCGCCGGCAAAGCCGGCGCTCGGAGCGGAACGTTCTTGCTCGCGAGGGCATGGGACCAGGCCGAAGCCGGCTAGGAGGCGGGGCGGAGGCCGGCCTTGACGAGGCGGGGGAACACGGTGTCCCGGAACGCCGCGATCTCCCGCTCGGGCGGGGCAAAGGTCAGGAGCGGCATGAGGTAGAGATTCCGCACGCCGAGCTTGGTCATCTCAATTATCCGTTCTGCGCAATCCGCCGCCGTCCCGATGAGCCCCAGGGCCTCGCAGAGCTCGGCGACCACGTCGTCGGGCACGAACGAGGTGGCCGCGATGGCGGCCTCCCAGTCGTGGGCGTGGGAGAGGTCGGGATAGACCTTGTTCACCGCGTCGGGGATCTCCATCTTCGGAAGCTTGAGACCGGCGGGCCCGAGCCAGTACCCGCCCCAGCGAAGAATGCCCCAGTGCACGGCGGTGGGGCGGGCGAGGCGACGGGCTTCCGCCGTCGTGGGCAGCGTGGCCGTCCGGACCGCCCAGATGATCTCGAGATCCTCGAGCCGGCGCCCGCCACGCCGCGCGCCGCGCTCGAGAAGCTCGAGCGCGTGCTCCACGATGCCCCGGTTGAACCCGACGAGCAGGAGGACGCCGTCGGCCACCTCGCCCGCGACCTCGATCGCCTTGGCTCCGGAAGCGGCCATCAGCACGGGAATGTGACGGCCGGACACATAGCCCAGGCGCCCGGGCGTGCCGCCGAAGTCGACGGTCTTGCCGGCGAGCAAGGCCTTGACCGTGCCGATGCAGGCCCGCATCTCGGCAAGCGTCGCCGGCGACCGCCCGATCGTGCTCGCGGAGGTATAGCCGGTGCCGATCACGAATCTCACCCGCCCCGGCGCCAGCTCTTCCACGGTCTGGATGGCGCTCGCCAGCACGGAGGCGTGGCGGGTGAACGGATTGGTGACGGCGGGGAAGAGCGCGAGCCGCGTGGTCTGCGCAGCGGCCTGGCCGAGGATGACGAAGGTATCGCGGCTGAGCATCTGGCTGTCGAGGATCCCCGCGCCGTCGAAGCCCGCCGCCTCGATACCTTGGATGAGCTTCATCAGGCGGGGCATCGGCTCGGTGCCGGGAACGCGGATATGAACGCGAACGGGCGCGGTCATGGTGGCCTCAGGGCGTCTCGTACTTCTTGCCCAGCTCTTCTTCCCAGCGCAGGTACTGGATGGCTTCGGCCCACGTGCGATCCGTCCCCATGGTCAGCACGTCGTTCGGAGGAGTCATCACTCCGCTGAGACCTTGTTCCACGGGAAGCCCGGCCTTGATCCACGCGGGCATCCCGTCGGAGAGCACGGACACGCGCCGATATCCGAGCGTCTTCAGGGTGGCTCCCGCGAGGACCGACTGGAGGCCATTGGCGCAGGTCACGACGAGGGCCGTGTCCTTTGACGGCGCCACGTCGGAGATCGCGAGCTCCAGCCACCCCCGGGGAACCCACCGCGACCCGGGCACGTGCGCGCCGCTGAAATCGCGACTCGTGTCCACGAAGATGATGACGGGTGGCGGCGAGCCCTTCCGGCGGTCGTCAAGCGCAGAAGGAGTCAGCAGCTCGACCTGGGCTCGGGCGGCTTCATAGCCCGTGGGCAGTCCGCCCCCGATGCCTTCGTCGTAGCCCCGCGGCCCGCCCGGAGATTCGCCGGTGACGAGGGGCTGGCCGCTCGCCCTCCACGCCGTCGTGCCCCCGTCCACGACGTGGACATTGGGAAAGCCCATCTGCCGATACCAGGAGGCGGCGACCGTCGCCCGTACCCGCCCGTCGCAGGCGAAGACCACGTGGCCGTTCTTCACCGCCACGAGGTCGTCCGCGCGCTGCACGGCTTGCCCGCCCGGGAACCACTGAAAGCCGGGGATATGGCCGCGTGCGTACTCGTCGGTGGTGCGCACATCGATCAGGTAGACGTTCTGGTCGTCGGCGGTGGCCATCAGCTCCTGGAGCGCGGGAATCGAGAGCGACGGCACGCCATCCTCGGCCGCGATGCGCGCGGCGAAGGCTTCCGCCCTGGCCAGCCCCGCCGCCGAGGCGGCGGGCAGGGCGAGACGCGTGGAGCCGGTCTCGAGCTCGAGGCCCGCCATCATCCAGCCCATGGTGCCGTTGCGCAGATCGAAGACCTTCGAGAAGCCCATGCGCTGCAGGAGTCGCGCGCCCACGATGCTGCGGGTGCGCCCCGCGCAGTGCACGACCACCGTGGCCTCGGGATCGGGGACGAGGTCGGCGATGTGCACGGCGACTTCCCCGTTGGGCGCGCTGCGGCTGCCCGGGATGGTGGCGCGGTGATGCTCCTCCGGCGTGCGCGAGTCGAGGAGGATGATCTTCTCGCCCCGCTGCTGGCGGGCGTGGAGCTCCTCCGGATGCATCTCCGCGATGTGGTGCACGACCTGGACCTTCTCGCCGAAGTCCTTGCTCGGGACATTGACGCCCCACTCCGTGGGGTAGCCGACCGTCGTCCACCGGTTGATGCCGCCGTCGAGCACGGCGACGTGGCGAAAGCCCATCCGCTCGAGGGTGGCGGCGGCCAGGGGGGCCCGGCGGCCGTCGTCATCGCACACGATCACGTGAGTGCCCGGGTAGGGGACGAGGCGCCCCATGCGGAACTCGAGCTGCCGGCGCGGGACGAGGCTGGCCCCGGGAATGTGCGAGTCGTTGTACTCGCCGGGCTCGCGGACATCGATGAGCGCGCAGGTGGCCTGCGCGTCGAGCAGCGATTTCAGGGCGGCCGCGGTGATCTTCTGTGCCATGTCTTCGTCACTCCTTGGCCGCGCGGCCCTCGTCGACCCATGCCAGGAGCAAGGTGTAGCTCACCGCGAGCACGACGGGACCCACGAACAGCCCGATGATACCGAAGGCGAGCAAGCCGCCGAGAACACCCGCGAAGACCAGCAGGAGAGGAAGGTCGGCCCCCTGCCTGATGAGGAGCGGGCGCACGAGGTTGTCGAGGGTTCCCGTGATCACGGACCACACGAGCATGACGGTGCCCCACAGGGTCTCGTTCTGCCAGTACAGCCAGATCACCCCCCCGAGAAGGACGGGCACCGCCCCGATCTGCGCCACCCCGAGCAGGAACATGATCGCGGTCAGGAGGGCCGGATGCGGCACGCCGGTGACGGCGAGACCGATGCCGCCGAACACGGACTGAAGCAGCGCGGTGACCACGATGCCGAGGGCGATGGCGCGAATCGCCTGGGCGGAGAGACGGGCCACGCGCTCGCCCTCGCCTCCGGCGAGGCGCCGCGCGAACGCCAGCACCCACGCGGCAGCGGTTTCGCCCTGGGCATACAGGAGCGCCGAGACGGCCAGGGTGAGCAGGAGGTGGACGAAGAGCCCGAGCACGCTTCCCGCCTGGCTGATGAGCCAGCGCCCGACGTCGAGGAGATACGGAGTGGCGCGGGACGCGAGGTCCTCCGGGCGCAGGGAGGCCAGGTTCTGCCAGCCGGTGGCGATCCGCTCGCCGACCACCGGCAGATCCTTGACCCACGCGGGCGGCGCCGGCACCGAGAGGTGCGCCAGGGATCGCGTGAAGGCCGAAATCTCCGCGGCGCGCTCTACGATGGTCACCACCGCGATCCCGACCGGCACCAGGATGAGCGCGAGCATGATCAGCGTCATGACCACCACGGCGAGACTGCGCCGTCCCCAGAGCCGCCTCTCGATCATCCGCATCTCGGGCCAGGTGGCGATGACGATCATGACGGCCCAGATGGTGGCGGGCAGAAACGGGCGCAGCACCCAGAAGCTCGCGGCGATCAACCCGCCAATCGCCACCACGGCGAAGAGAATCCGGGTAATGTCCCAGGGAAGCGCCGCGGCTTTCATGCTGGCGCTATCCTAGCCCGAAACCAGACTTGGATTCGCGAGACCTTCGTCCGCCCGCCGCCCCTCGGGCGGGGCTTTTCTTTCGAGCGCGTTGGTGCGAAGATGCTGGCTGTCCGGCCCCTCTGCCCGTGTGGTTTCCGGGCGTGCTCTACGTGAGGGCCACCACGTTGAGGGGAGGATCGTGAGATGGCCCAGCGCGTCGCCTATCCCGCCCATATCGAGCCCCTGGTGCAGTTCGTGGAGGAAACGACTCCCGACCGCATCGTGGCGGCCACCCACGACAAGCTGGCCGCCGGCACCTCCGTCAAGGAGATGCTGCTGGCCTCGGCCCTCGCGGTGGTGCGGTCTTCCGACTTGCCGCCGGGCCATCACGGCGGGCCGCTCCACCCGCTGGCCGGGCTTCACGCGGTACGGAACATCGCGGCCCGGCTGCCCGGCGAGTACGCCATGCTGCCCGTGATCCAGAACGTGGCCGTGGCCAACAAGCACATCCACTCGCCCGCCATGGGGCCCTTCATCCTCGCGGAGGCGAAGCCCGTGTCGGAGAAGGACAGCGTGGAGGCGACGCTGGCGGCGTTTCGCGTCGCGGTGGGGCGCGGGGTCTACAATGCCTGCGACCACTACTTCCTTTATCTGCTGGAGCGGCTCACTCCCATGCAGGTGCTGGAACATCTCCTCCAGGTCGCCATCCCCAAGAATCAGCTCGATGACCACTATTTCCTGTTCCCGGTCTTCACGTGGCGCGCCCTGGAGTATCTCGGCTGGGAGTACGCGCGGTTCATCGGCCGGGCGCCCGTTCGCTATATCACCCGCCCCAGCGACCCGACCTCCCTGGAAGAAGTTGATCGTCTCATCGACACCCACGGCCTGCTCGAGCGTGAGCTGCGGGTCAAGACGGACGACGACGAGACGGCTGCCGTCACCGCGCTCGCCAACGAGATCGGCCGGTGCAGCAAGTTCACGGAGATCCCCGAGATGGTGGCGCAGGCGCTGGGAGACGGACTCTCCCTGGAGGGCGTGGGCGAAGGGTTCTCCGTCGGGGGCTCCACGCTCTTCCTGCGCTCACAGACCGGCAACCCGATGGACGTGCACATCAATACGGGTGCCAACACGCGGCGCTACCTGCTGCGGCAGCCCGAGCTGTCGCTGCGCACCAAGCTGCAGGCGCTGCTCGTGTGGCACACGGGGCCGGAAGTGCGCATGGCCCAGCGCATGCTGGCGCCGGACATCCAGCCCGAGCCGGAGCGCGTGGCCGCGCTGCCCTTCCGCACCCAGGACGAGCTCCTCGGAGAGATCGCAGGCCTCATCAGCAGCCTGCCTGTGGGCGAGCGCTTGCCCGCGGCCGGTCTCGCGACCTGGCGGTCGACCGACGAGGTGAAGCAGGCCGCGGCGCTGGCCCAGCAATATGCCAATCGCGAGTACGCCCCCGAGGCCCTGATCAGCCTGCTCGGCAAGATCGCCTGTCGCGACAACTTCACGGAGATGCACGCGCTGAAGCACCACCAGGCCACCTACGAGGAGTTCCACGCGACGCGTCCGTCATTGAGATGGCGCCACCTCGTGGCGGCCGTGCAGGCCGCGGCCATCTCACATGGTCGGATCCAGGACATTTACGAGCACGCCGCCGAGGTGATGCACTTCTAAATGACTCGGAGGGGGGCTTCGCCCCCCTTCCGAAGCCTCCCCCCAAGATTCGTTGCGCCGACGAAGCCGGCGCTCGAAGCGGACCTCCAGTTCCGGATCGCTTGTTGCTAGCGAGAGGCCCGGGGGCGCGGTTCGACGAACTGGATGCCGTCGGGGCGCGAGAAGAGCCGCGTGTCGGGCGCCAGTCCCGGCTGGTATGCCACGTAGCGCACCACCCGTACGACCTTGCCGTCCTTGTAGTGCGACACGGCATAGACCACGCGATCCTTCGGAAGAACGAGGATGGTTACGCGATGGGCGCCTCGCGTGACCTGGTGCTGGTCGAGCATCAATCCTCCTCCGGCATCGACGCGCTCGTCGGGCTTCGGCGCGTACGCCTGCACGAAGGCGATCTCGCACCCGAATTCGAGCTCGCGGAGCGGCGGGGGCAGCTCGCCTCCATCGAGGATCGGGGCCCGGAAGATCAGGCTCGGACCGGGATCGACGACGTGCCGACCCGACTTGTCATGCAGGTTGACGATCCAGGCGTCCGGCTCGTTCACGACGATCAAGCCATGGACCCCTCGAGCGGCATCGGGCATCTCTTCGACCCGCCCTCGGGCATTCCCGATCCGGTACAAGGTCTTGGGGAGAGCGGCAAAGGACTGCGGATCGATTCCCGGCGTGGCGTCCCGAGTGACGATCCGCACCATCTTCTCGGGCGCACATTCAGCGGCCCAGGCCACGGAAGCCGGAAGCACGAGTAGCGCCATGATGATCAATCGAAGCAATGTCTTCTCCTCTTGGAGTCCTCGGATCGCGCCCAGATGATCTCGAGGGGGTGCATCGTGGGTGCCAGCCGGCCGGCCCAACCATTTCATGCCGTTAGCACCCGGCCGAGTCTCCTCTCGCCCGAGGAGGCGACAGAAGCTGGCAGCCCGAGAACGGGCTTCGTCACTGGGGCGGCCGCAGCGTTCATCACCGCGGCGTCGGAGGGGGGGCCGTGCGCCTGGCAGGGAGCGGTGGGCCCCGCTCTCCACCGCGCGCTAGAGGCGGCGGCGCGGCGGGCGGAAACGGCTCAGGGCTTGCCGGCGCGAGACGCCACGGGGGCCGCCGTCGCGTAGCGCGGCATCACCTCCGAGGCGAAGAGCTCGATGGAGCGCATGGCGTGCTCGTGGGTAAGATCACCCCACTGGAACGAGCAGACGAAGTAGTTGGCTCCCGTGGCCACGTACTCCTCCATGTATTCGCGGACGGCGGCCGGGGAGCCGGCCAGCGCGACCCCGCCCAGGCGGTTCGGATGGGGCCGGGCTTTTTGCTGGTCGAAGCGCTCGAGCTCGGCATCGATGTCGCGCCGCGTTTCCCGCGTGGGCAGC
Source organism: Candidatus Methylomirabilota bacterium (assembly GCA_036002485.1). Taxonomy (NCBI): domain Bacteria; phylum Methylomirabilota (SeqCode); species Candidatus Methylomirabilota bacterium. The sequence goes on from DASYTI010000001.1 coordinate 119,883, forward strand.
CCGGCGGGGCGATCGCCGACGAAGCCGAACGAGCCATCCTTCGTGGACATGAACTGGGTCAGCCCGCGCTTCTCGGCTTCGAGACGCCGCGGGGCGGCCAGGTTCCAGCGATATTTCTCCCAGGCCGGCGTGGCGACCCTGATCGCCTCGTCGTCCGTTTCCGCCACCATGAGGTGCACGACGAGGCCGATCATCGGCGCGTCCCCCTGCGCCGTCCGCGCCCCCGCGCCCTGATGCTCTTCCCATGCCGTCCGGTAGCGCGTGACCGCCGGGGCGAGACTGTCCAGGGAGCCGACGAGGATGGTGTGCATCCCTTCCATGGCCGCCGTCACCGGATTGCGCATGTACCAGAGGGGCGGATACGGCTTCTGGAGCGGGCGCAGGTACATGGGCAGGTGATCGAAGCTGTGGAAGCGCCCGGCATAGGTGAGCTGGTCGTGGCTGAGCCCTTCCCGCACGATGTCGAGCGTCTCGACATATCGCGCGTAGTTCGTCTCGGAGTCCGCCTCCTGGCCCCAGAAGTAGGCCTCCATGACGCCGCCCCGCCCCACGCCGATCTCCAGGCGCCCGTCGCTCAGGTTGTCGAGCATGCTGATCTCTTCGATCAGGCGCAGCGGATGATGCAGGGGCAGGACGTAGACGCAGGGGCCGAAGCGCAGGCGCCGGGTGCGCTGGGCCACGGCGGCCAGGAAGACGTTCTGCGACGGAGCGAGACTGTGGATGGCCGGCGTGTGGTGCTCGGCCAGATGATAGGCGTGGAAGCCGGCCGCGTCGAGGCGCTCGATCTGGACCAGTCGCTCGCGATAGATCCGATCGAGTCCGAGACCCGGCACCGGCTCGATGTGATCGAAGATCCCGAATCGCAGCGTCATGCCGCCTCCGGTCGCGCGCCGTGTGCCACCAGGCGGCGATGGTCTCGCGGCCCGCGGAGCAGGTCAAGCCGCCAGCGGAGCCTCAGACGGAGGGAAGAGTCGACAGATCTTGCCAGGGAACGGAGAGGGGCGAGCGAGTGGCTAGCTCGTACCAGAGCACACGGCGAGATGGTCGTCGAGATTCACCGCGTGAACAATGAGGGCGCAGCGAGGGCAGAAGCACGGGCGGGCCGCGAGCTCCGAGAGTCCCGCGCTCCATTCCGCTATCCGGCAGATCGCGTCGCGGCCACCGAACGCGCCCGCCTCCACTCGATCGAGCCCTGCGACTGGAGGAGGAATCTCCACGCCGACCATGACTGAATAACATCATTTCCGGTCGGTAATGTCAAGTCACAGAAATATTCGATGATTATCTCAAATAATCAGGTAGTTAGGTAGAACGGAACGGATCAGCCACCCGAAGATGCCGAACCGCTTGGCAACGGCGGAGCCGGGCGCCGGACGCCGCGCCCCCCTTGCGCCACCACCGGGGACGCGCTACTAAAAACTCCTGGTAGAGCGTCACCGCCGTGTGACGTTCCGGCGACACGGACCGGCTACCTGCGACAGGAGAAGCACGTGTTCATCAAAACTCGGGGCTACAGCTCGTCTCGATCGAGCCTACGGAACGACGCTCAAGCAACCAAGCAGGCCACAGCCCGCCGTGGAGGCCGAACCATCGTGCGCTTCGCCAAGGACCTGAAGGCCGTCGACGTGATGCTCGCGCGTCCCGACCATCACGAGGTGGCCGTGCTCGAATCGCTGGAGGATGTCTGGCTCGGCGTGCGATAGTGGCGGCGAACCGACCACAGGAGGCGCGACGATGGCGAACCCGGCGGAGACACCGCTTCCCTTCCACCTCCGTAAGATCGGCCACGTCGTGCTCAACGTCACCGACCTCGAGGCGGCGGTGCGCTTTTATACCGAGCTGCTCGGCCTCGAGGTGAGCGATCGGTATCCGGACAGCATGGTGCCGGGGGGCATGGTCTTTCTCCGCTGCAATCCCGACCACCACGGCGTCGCCCTCGTCGGGGGCGCCCAGCGGATGGACGCGAGCAGCCTGAATCATTTCGCGTTCGAAGTGGGGACGCTCGACGAGGTCTTCCGGGCGCGCGCGTGGCTCGGCAAGCACGGCATTCCCCTCGTCTTCGAGGGGCGCCGGCGGGCCGGCTGCCAGATCGCGGTGGAGTTCAGAGACCCCGACGGGAACAACCTGGAGATCTACTGGAACATCGACCAGGTCGGCACCAACGCGGCGGCGCGCCCTTCGAGCGAATGGCGCCAGGCGCGCACCCTCGAGGACGCGGTGGCCAACCCGGTAGCGGGCCAGCGCCTTCCCCCCGTCTCCGATTTCCGATAGCGGCGGCCGCCCTCGACGGGCCCCGGCTTCCCCGCCACCACCGGCGAGGGGTCTGTCCAGGTAATTCCCCTGCCGTCGCGAGAAGGAGTGTTCCGTTTCGAGCGCCGGCTTCGCCGGCGCAGTTCTCAGATTGCTCGCCTCGGACGGCGGGGCTTCCTCATACGGCTCGCCTCGCACGCGGGGGCCCCCAGCCCCCGGCCGTGCTGCGGCTCGTACCGCGCCCGCGACGTCCTGCGGCTCGCACTGCGTCGGGGGGAGGTTTCGGAAGGGGGGCGGAGCCCCCTCCGAGCTACTCAGGCCTCGAAGACCAGCGGGGCGTCGCGATCGCCGCGGCCCTGGCGGAACAGCTCCCGGGCGTGGGGCAGCTCGTAGTAGATCTCGAGCAGGTTGCCGTCCGGATCGTGGAAGTAGAGGCTCTTCTGGCTGACGTGATCCACCGCCCGGACTATCGTGACATCGTTCGCCTGGAGCGTGAGATAGGCGTCTTTGAGCGCCTGCTCGCTGTCGACGAGGAACGCGACGTGGCGGACGCCCACCGCGCCGGGCGGGGGCGCCGGCGCGGGCTGGTCATCGGGGACCGGGAAGAGGTCGATGGTGTGGCTCAGTCCCTCGAGCGCCATGAACACGCCCCCGTGCTCGGGGTCCTCCTCGACGACCTCGAAGCCGAGCAGGGTGGAGTAGAACTTCCGGGAGCGCTCGACGTCAGCCACCCGCAGCGCCACGTGACCGATTCGCGCAAGCTTGATCATGGCTTCCTCCGCTGTCCTTAGGGTCGACGCCTGTCGACTCTAAGGCGCGGACGATGTGAAATCAAGGATGGCCTGTCGAGGACGAGGCCGAGGCCGTCTGCACGCCCAGCTTGGCCCTGAGTCTCGCCGTTTCCTCGGCCAGAACTTTCCCCTCGGCGACATCGATCACCACCCCGTACTCCCGTCGCGCATAGTCGGCGGTCAGCTTCTCCTCCCGCACGTCCTTGAGCACGAGGGCGGGATCGCGGGCGAGCGGATCGCCCCATCCGCCCGCCCCGGCGAGGAGATGGCGGAAGACATCGCCCTCGCGGATCTCCAGCGTGCACTTGCTCGGCAGCTGGCGCGGGTCGGTATCAGGATTGAGGATATTGTCGGAGGGCGTGCCCGCCCGACCTCCCGCGAGGCCATAGGGCAGAAAGCGCCGGCGATCGGTCCGGAGCTGGAGCGTGCCCGTCGCCTCCAGGAAGCGATACTGGCGGACAACGGCCAGGCCGCCGCGATGCTTGCCGGCCCCGCCCGAGTCCGGCACATACCCATAGCGCTCGATACGGAGCGGATACTCGGACTCGATCACCTCGATGGGGTTGTTCGAGAAGTTGACCACGCTCGAGCTGCAGGCGTCGACGCCGTCCTTGGCGGGACGCCCGCCCCAGGAGCCGAAGAGAAATTCCAGGAAGACGAACGGGCGCCGCTCGCGGTCGTAGCCGCCGAAGCTGACCCCGGTGTCTCCGCCCACCTCGCAGGCGAACACACGATCGGGCGCGATCTGGGCGAGGGCGCCGAAGAGCGCATTGGCGAGCCGGAACCCCGTCAAGCCGCGCGCGGCCACCGCGGCCGGCATGACCGGGTTGACGATGGTGCCGGGCGGGGCGATGACCTCGATGGGGCGGAAGTAGCCCTCGTTGTTCGGCGGGTCGCCGCCGATCAGGTGGCGCACCGTCGCGTACACGGCGGACTTGGTGAAGGGCAGCGGCGAGTTGATGCCGCCCCGCACCTGGGGCGCCGAGCCGGTGAAGTCCGCGATCATTCGATCGCCCTCGACGGTGAGGGCGACCTTGAGGGGAATGGGATCGGGATCAATGCCATCGTCGTCGATCCAGTCGGTGAACTCGTAGGTGCCATCGGGCATCTTGGCGATGGCCGTCCGCGCGAGCCGCTCGGCCTGCGCGAGCAGCGTCCTGGTACAGGTCTGGAAGCGCTCGGGGCCGTGCTGGGCGAGCAACTTGAGATAGGCGCGCTCGCCGGTGAGGCAGGCGGCCACCTGGGAGCGCACGTCTCCCAGCACCTGACGCGGCACGCGCACGTTTCGGTCGATGAGCTCGAACACCGCCTCCACCGGCCCCTCCGCCGTGTAGAGCTTGATGGCGGGGATCCGCAGCCCTTCCTGAAAGATCTCGGTGGCGTCACAGCCATTGCCGCCGGGAGTCTTGCCGCCCACGTCGAGCTGATGGCCGATGCTGACCGACCAGCCGACGAGACGGTCGTCCAAGTCTTGCGAGCTGCAGGACGTCGCGGGGCTGGGGCCCCGCCGTCCGAGGCGAGCGGATTCCAAGAAGATCGGCTTGAAGATGTAAAAGTCCGGCAGATGGGTGCCGCCCTCGTAAGGATCGTTCAGGATGAAGACATCGCCCGGATGCGTCCGCCCCGCGAACTTCTGGCGCACGCGGGCCATGGCGTCCGGGATGGAGCCCAGGTGAAGGGGCAGGGTCAGCCCCTGGGCGATGAGCCGCCCCTCCGCGTCGCAGAGCGCGCAGGACATGTCCATGGCGTTCTTGAGGTTGTTCGAGTACGCGGTGCGCACGAGCGCGATGGCCATCTCGTCCACGATGGTGTCCAGCGCGTTCTTGATCAGCTCGAGCAGGATCGGGTCGCTCAGCTCGCGCGTTGCCATTTCAGACTCGGAGGGGGGCTTCGCCCCCCTTCCGAAACCTCCCCCCGTAAATTGTCGCCACAGGTACGGACTTGCCCGACCGTCGGGCGCGAAGGCGCCTCGACGGCGAACCAGTGATTGCGCCGGCAAAGCCGGCGCTCGAGCACGACAGCATCATATGTGCTCCCTCCGTCCGGTGCGTTATGCCGCCGTGTCGATCACGATATTGCCGTGGGCGTCGAGGTGCACGGGGCAGTCCGGCGGCACGAGGGTGGTCGCGTCGTATTCGTCTATGAGCAAGGGCCCGGGCCGCGGCCGCGCGTCGAGATCCTCTCGCCCGATGACGGGCGTGCGGATCACGCCGTGGCCGGGGCCGAAGTAGGCCTCGCGCTCGCCGCCGCGGGCCCGCGTGCCGGGTATGAAGCGGGTCTCGCGACGCATGTCCGTGGCCCGGCGAACGCGCGCGGTCAGCCGCAGGTTGACGATCTGGATGGGGTCGCCCTCGGCCTTGTGGCCGTAGGTGCGCTCGTGCTCCTTGTCGAAGGCCTCGGCGAGCCGGCTGATCGCGTCGATGCCGATGGCGGCGGGCCCCAGGGGCACGGCCAGCTCGAAGGACTGCCCCTGGTACTTGAGATCCGCGCTGCGCTCGATCTCCACGCGGTCGGCGCCATAACCTTGAGCGCTCAGCAGAGATTCCGCCTCCCTCTCGAGCGAGGCGAGGGCCTCCACGAGGTCGCGCGGCTCGAGGCCGGCGAGCGGCCGGAGGAAGGTCCGCACGAGGTGATGCTCCATCTCCGCCTCGAGCAGCCCGAGCGCGCTCCACACCCCGGGCGCGGGCGGCACCAGCACCCTCGCGATCTCGAGGGAGCGGGCCATCTCCGCCGCGAAGAGTGGTCCGTTGCCGCCGAAGGCGATCAGGGTGAACTCCTGCGGGTCGCGCCCGCGCTCGATGGTGACGGCGCGGACCGCGCGCGCCATGCCCGCGCAGCCGAGCAGGTATACTCCGTGGGCCGCCTCCAAGAGTTCGAGGCCGAGCGGCGCGCCCACCTGCTCGGACACGACGCGCCGGGCCTTGTCGGCGTGCAGGGTAAGGCCGCTCGGGAGGCGCTCGGGATGGAGATAGCCGAGGCAGACATTGGCATCGGTCAGCGTCGCCTCGGTGCCGCCGAGGCCGTAGCAGACGGGCCCGGGCACGGCCCCCGCGCTCCGAGGCCCCACGTGAAGCGCGCCCGCCCCATCCACACTGACGATGCTGCCGCCGCCCGCGCCCACCTCCGCGATGTCGATGGCAGGCACGCGCAGCAGATAGCCGCTGCCCTTGTAGAGCCGGCTCCCCTGCGACATGCTGCCGCCGATCTCGAACTCGCCCGTGCGCTTGAGCTCGAAGCCCTCGATCACCGAGGCCTTGGCGGTGGTGCCTCCCATGTCGATGCTGATCACGTTGCCCTCGCCGATGCGGCGGGCGAGGGCGGCGGTGGCGATCACGCCGGCCGCCGGCCCCGACTCGATCACGTGCACCGGCCGGCGGCGGCCATGCTCGGCGGTCATGACGCCGCCGTTGCTCTGCATGACGAGGAGCGTGCCGGGCAGGCCGACGCGGCCGAGCTCGCGCTCGAGCGACTCGAGGTATTGCGCCATCACGGGCATGACGTACGCGTTGGTGACGGCGGTGCTCGTCCGCTCGAACTCTCTCATCTCCGGAAGGATGTCGGAGGAGAGGGTGAGGGCGAGGCCCGGCGCGCGCTCGCGCACGAGGGCGCCGATGGCCTGCTCGTGGGCCGGATTGGCATAAGCGTGAAGGAGACAGACCGCAACGGACTCGATGCCTTCCCCGGCCAGCCGGTCGATCGCCATCTCGACGCTCGACCGGTCGAGCGTGGTGATGACCTCACCGAGATGACTCATGCGCTCGCCCACTTCGAGCCTCAAGCGGCGCGGAACCAGCGGCGCCGGCCGCTCGAAGTCCAGATCGTAGAGGCGGGCCAGGCGCAGACGGCCGATCTCGAGCAGATCACGGAAGCCCGCGGTGGTGATCAGCCCCGTTCGCGCACCGCGGCGCTCCAGGATGGCATTGGTGGCCACGGTGGTCCCGTGGATCACGTCGCCGACCACGGCGGGCAAGAGTCTCGCATCGGCGAGGAGCGCCGTGGTGCCGGTGATGATCGCCTCGGCATAGTTCGTCGTCGTGGAGAGCACCTTCCGCGTCAGCGCCCGTCCGTCAGGCGCCACCAGAACCAGATCGGTGAACGTGCCCCCGACGTCCACGCCCAGCCGGTAGCTCTTGGCCTCCGTCATCGACATTCCCTCATGATCCCCTCGCTCCCGTCACCGCGGCGTCCTGACTCACTCAGCACTCCCCTCACCGCTGATCAACTCAGCCCTCGCCTCAGGGCTTCGCCCTTCAGCTCGAATCGCCACGCCTGCGGCTCGTCGGCAGCGTCTCGGCTCGAAAGGCTACCACGTGCTTCGCGCGGCCGAAGCGGAGGCCGGCGAGGCCGCGCGGCAGGAAGATCACGAACACCATGATCACGAGTCCGACCGCCACGAGATTGTAGACGACCCCGATGAAGCGCAGGCCCTCGTTGATGGCATAGAGAAGGAGAGCGCCGAGGGCGGGTCCCCAGATCGTGCCCAGCCCGCCGAACACGGCCATCCCGATCACGAGCGACGTGGTGGCGGCCGTGGCGACGGTGGGGCTCACGAGCTGAATGTAGTAGGCGTAGAGCGTGCCGGCAAGCCCGGCCAGCCCGGAGCTCAGGCCGAAGGCGAGCAGCTTGTAGACGGTGGTGTTGATCCCGAGGCTCTCCGCCAGCACCTCGTCCTCTCGAATGGCACGGAAGGCGCGCCCGGCCCGAGTGCGACGGCAGACGTAGAGCATGGCGCCGACACCCGCCCCCACGATGGCAGCCACGAGCAGGTACACGGCCTGGGCGCGCGGGATTCCCGTGGCCGGCAATCCCGTGAAGCTGCCGAAGTCGTAGATCCCGAATGGACCGCCGGTGACGGCGAGCCAGTTCTGGGCCGTCAGACGGATCAGCTCGGCAAGAGCGAGAGTGACCAGGGCGAGGTAGTGGCCGCGCAGCCGGAGAGCGGGAAACCCGGTGCCGAGCCCGACGACGGCGGCGACGGCCGCTCCAAGCACCAGTCCGAGCCATGGCGACAGCCCGAGGTGCTTGCTCACCCCGGCAGCGGTATAAGCGCCGAGGGCGAAGAAGCCGGCGTGGCCGAAAGAGACCTGCCCGGTATAGCCGGAGAGCAGATCCCAGCTCGCGGCGAGGAGCGCCCAGATGACGGCCTGGGTGGCGATGCTCAGCACGAAGGGATGCGGGAGCAGCACGGGCAGGAGCAGGACGACACCCGCCGCGCCAAGAGCGAGGAGACGAAGCTTCGTCATCGCGCGGTGGCGCGCCCCAGGAGCCCCTGAGGCCGGAACAAGAGCACCGCAATCATGACCACGAAGGCCACGCCGTTCTGCCACTGGGACGGCACCACGATGACGACCAGGGATTCCGCCACCCCGATGATCAGGCTGGCCAGGAGCGCGCCCACGAGGTTGCCCATGCCGCCCAGGATGGTGATGGCGAAGGCCTTGATGGTCAGCGGGAACCCGACCGCCGGGTACACGTTGAAGAGCGGCGCCATGAGGGCGCCCCCGATGCCGGCGAGACCCACGCCCAGCGCGAGCGTGAGCGAGAAGATCCGGCCGAGATTGATCCCCATGGCCTGCGCGGCCTCGGGATTCTGGGCGACGGCGCGCACGGCCAGCCCTTGCCGGTGCCACCGCAGGAACACGAAGAGCGCGGCCAGGAGCAGCGCGGCGACCACAAAGACCAGCACCCGCTGGTAGCTCACGCCCGTGAAGCCGATCTCCAGGATGCCCCGGACGAGCGGCGGCACCTGGCGATAGTCGCCGCCGCCGATGGCCAGCAGGCTCGACTGCATGAAGGTCGAGAGCCCGAGGGTCAGCACCAGGTAGAGCGAGCCGGCGGGACGGCGACCGAGCCGCCGCTGGAGCGGCGCGATGAGCAGCGGATACACGCAAAGCCCCAGCAGGAACGCCCCCGCCCCGCCCGCCACCGCCCCGACGACGGGCGGAAGATGGAGGAGCACCACGGCGGCAAAGAGCACATAGCCCCCCACCGCAAAGAACTCGCCGTGGGCGACGTTGATGACGTTGAGCACTCCGAAGATCAGGGTAATCCCCACCGCGAAGAGCGCGTAGAGGCCGCCCAGCACGATGCCCTGAATCAGAAACTCAAGCAGTGATTGCATTTGAGTCAGGGGGGAGCGAGCGCCGCTCCTCCCCCGACACCCCCCCACCGATCACGCGCGTGTTGCTCGGCACCGGTGTCGATACGAACGAGTCAGAACGCCGGCTAGGGCACACGCGACTCTCCTTGTATGAGTCAGGGGGAGCGAGCGCCGCTCCTCCCCCGACACCCCCCCACCGGTTACTCCCGTTCGGCTAGGGCACACGCGACTCTCCTTGGCGGTCACCGAGGTACAGGCGACGGATGCGGTCGGTCTGGCGCAGCTCGGCGGGGGTGCCGTCGAAGGCGTTCCGGCCCAGGTCGAGGACGAAGACGCGGTGGGCCACGCTCAGGATCATCTCCACGTTCTGCTCCACGATGAGAAGCGCGAGCCCCGACCGATTGAGCGCCTGGATCGTCGCGTAGACCTCGTCGATGAACTGCGGGGCCAGGGCGGCCGAGGGCTCGTCCAGGAGCAAGAGCTTCGGTCGCATGACCAGCGCCCGCGCGAGGGCCAGGGCGCGCTGCTCCCCGCCCGAGAGACTGTCCGCGGCCTGGCGCCGTCGCTCGCGAAGCCGCGGGAACTGCTCGTAGACGGCGTCGAGGGCCCGGGCGAGCTCGTGGCGTGAGGGCAGCCCGTACCCGCCGAGCAGGAGGTTTTCGTGAACCGTCATGTCCGCGAAGAGGCCGCCGGCCTGGGCCACGAAGCCCGTCCCCAGCCGCAGGATCTGGTCGGGGCGGAGCCCGATCAGGCTCTGGTCCTCGAGGGTGATGCGGCCGCCGAAGGGGGAGAGATAGCCGAAGACCGTCTTGAGGAGGGTGGACTTGCCCGCTCCGTTGGGCCCGATCACGCCGACGATGGTCCCGGGCGCGACGTGGAGCGTCACGCCCTGGAGGATCTCGAGCCGGCCGTAGCCCGAGCGGAGCTCCCCGACCTCGAGCATCAGGCGAGCGCGGGATCGCGCCGCCGGCCCAGAAGCGCGTCGATCACCGTCGGGTCGCGCCGGATCGCCTCGGGCGCGCCCTCGGCGATCTTGAGCCCGTGATCCATGACCACGAGCTTGTCGCAGAGCTCCATCACGAAGGCCATGTCGTGCTCGATGATGAGGAAGGTGCGGCCTTCCTGGCGGAGGGCGCGGATGGTCTCGGCGATGCGCTGCCGCACCACGGGATGCACGCCGGCCAGCGGCTCGTCGAGCATCAGGAAGGGCGGATCGACCACGAGGTTCATGGCCAGCTCCAGGAGCCGCTGCTGGCCGACGGAGAGGTTCTCGCCCGGATCCTCGCGGAGATGATCGAGACCGAGCCGCTCGAGCCAGGCGGTGGCCGTGGGCTCCCACCCGAGGCGCTCGCGGCCCATGGCCGCGATGGAGAGATTGTCCCAGACGCTCAGCTCGCGGAAGATCTTCACCGATTGAAACGTGCGCCCGATCCCTCGCCGCGCGATCTCGTAGGTCTTGAGCCCGTCGATCCGCGCCCCGTTGAAATACACGGCCCCCGCATCCGGCCGGAGCAGATTGGTGATCAGGTTGAAGATGGTAGTCTTGCCCGAGCCGTTGGGCCCGATGAGGCCCACGATGGTCGCGGGGGCGATCTCGAACGAGCACTCGCTGACGGCGCGGAGCCCCCCGAAGAGCTTGCTCAGCCCCGTCACCGCCAGCGTGGGCGTCCCGTCGGGCGGACTCGGCGCGGCCGGGCTCATGCGCCCGGGCGGGGCCTCACTTCTTCTCCCAGGCGTACGGAGGCACCGTCACGTACTTGCCTTCGCCCTTGGCGGCGACGGCGGCGGGATAGATCGGCACCTTCTTGCCACCCTGGATCTGGACCACCACCGTCTGGATGGGCATCCGGTGGCCCTCGGCGAGCGGGGTGAACTTGCGCGTGCCCCACGCGGTGGCGAAGGTGTTGCTCTCGATGCTGAGGCGGATCTTGTCGGGATCGAGGCTGCCCGCCTTGGCGATCGCCTCCAGGGCCACGAGGGCGGAGTCGTGACCCTGCACGGCGAAGTTGGTGACGTCGGTGCCCGTCTTCTTCTTGTAGGCGGCCATCATCGGCTCCGAGACATCGGAGTAGCGCGCGGGCCACCAGCGGTTGTTGACGATGGCGCCCTCCATGGCCTTGGCGTGCTGGTCGATGAAGGTCTGGGCGGCCACCGTCGCTCCCATGTGGGCGAGGAGGGCGGGCACCTTCAGCTCGTACCACTGGTTGAAGAGCACCGGTCCGCTCGACCCGTAGATCTCGCCGACGATGACCTGAGCGCCCACGCGCTTGATCTTGGCGAGCTGGGGCGTCAGATCGGTCACCCCACGCTCGACGAAGTCCTCGGCCACGATCTCCACGTCCCTGGCGTTCTGCTGGAACCATTCGCGCGAGATGCGGGAGAAGTCGCGCCCCGCGTCGGTGTTCTCGTTCAGCAGCGCGACCTTCCTGGGCTTCGCGTGCTCGGCCACCGCGGCCACGAGCGAGCGCACGATGTCGTTGGCGGTGGGGCTGAGCTGGAACACGTAGCCCATCTTGTTGGCGGCGATCCGCTCCCCGATCTTCAGCGAGGCCGAGCAGCAGGTGATCACGGGCACCGAGGACTTCTGGAACTCGTCCATCACCCGGAGGAAGACATCGCTGGAGAGGACACCCACGCCCACGTGGATCTTGTCCACGGTGAGGGCGCGGGTGACCGCGTTCAGCCCCACGTCGGCCTTGCCCTCGTCGTCGTACCAGATCACCCGGACGCGATGGGGCTTGCCCCCGAGGCTGATCCCCTGCGCCTGCACCCGCTCCACCGCGACCTCGGTGCCTGCCTTGATCTGGGCGCCCACGTCGGCGCTGATGCCGGAGATCGGCATGAAGGCGCCGATCTTGATCTCCGGGGTCTCCTGGGCGTCAAGGGCGGCGATACCGCAGACGAGCGCCGCCACGGCGCCGATCATGCCCACCATCCGTGCCGCGACTCGCTTCATGGCTGTGCCTCCCTGGCCTGCTCGCATTCCGCGCCTCTGGCTGCACGTCACTGGCCGCACAGCCCTGGCTGTACATCCCTGGCTGTACATCCCTGGCTGTACATCCGATGACGAGAGCGGTAAATCTACGCGGCTTTCACATCGGTGGCAAGGTGTCCGGGAATCCTTCTCAGCGGCGCCCCCGCTCCGTGAGGAGGCCACGCCGGGCAAGGTTGGCCATCAAGGCCCCGGTGCCGAAGCTCCACGGCTCTGCCTCGTCGCAGGCCACCACCTCGTTGACCAGGGTGCCGAGCTCGCGCGCGCCGATGCTCACCACGTCCCCTATCTTGTGGGTGAAGCCGCTGCCGGGTGCGCCGCGATCGTCCACGGGGGCGAACATGGTGCCGATGAACAGGAGCAGGCCGTCGGGGTACTGGTGATAGCGGCCGATGGCCTGGGCCGCGAGGTCGGCCAGGTCGCGGCTGATCTCGCCCACGCGCGTCGTGTGCTCCACACGGAAGCCGTCGAGGCCTTCCACCACGGTCTGGAAGCTCAGACGGCGAGCGGCATCGAGCGTGAACGTCTCGTCCAGCACCCGTACGAAGGGGCCCACGGCGGCCGAGGCGTTGTTGTCCTTCGCGCGTCCGAGGAGGAGCGCGCTCCGCCCCTCGACGTCCCGCAGGTTGACGTCGTTGCCGAGGGTGACGCCCACGATGGTGCCCGCGCTATTGATCACGAGCACCAGCTCGGGCTCGGGATTGCTCCAGACGGAAGCCGGATGGATTCCCACGCGGGCCCCGAGCCCCACCGCGGCCATGGGAGGGCACTTGGCGAACAGCTCGGCGTCGGGTCCGATGCCGACCTCGAGATACTGCGACCACATGCCCCGGGCTACCAGCACGTCCTTGATGCGTGCCGCCTCCGGCGAGCCGGGCCGGACGCCCCGCAGATCAGGGCCGATGATGGCCTGGATCTCGCGCCGGACGCCGTCGGCCAGGGCGGGGTTGCCGCGCGCACGCTCTTCGATCACGCGCTCGAGCAGGCTCGCCACGAAGGTCACCCCGCTCGCCTTGACGGCTTGCAGGTCGCACGGCGCCAGGAGCCAGGGGCGCGAGGAATCGCGCTGCCCTTCCCTGCTATTGGCGACCAGGTCGTCGAGGCGTCCCATGGCCGGCGCGACCTTGATGGCCGCGCGCAGCTCGTCGGGCTGGGTGATGTTCAGGAGCTGGCTGACCGTCGTGTACGATGGCGTCAGGTCCACGGCCTCGTCGCCGCGCACGGCGATGACGGATGGTCCATCTTCGGCAGGGACCCACGCCCGCCCGATCAGCAAGGCCGCGGCATCCCTGGGCACGCACTGGTCGGCAGACAGCCTCACGCTCACCTCCCGGGGGTCAGGTCTTGCAATACGACATTGAGGATCGTGATCCTCACCCTGTCGCCGGGGATCGTCTCCCGGTCAGCGAAACAGGTCAAGATGGAAGCGGAGGGGTCGGGCCTCGCCGAGAAGATCAGAGGTGGCCCGCGCGTTCCATCGCCGGTACACTGACCGGCGCGGTCGGCACGCCGCAACCATTGGAGGAGAGAGGATGACGGCAAGCGTACCCACATCCTTCACCATCGCCGTCCCCCCGGCCGTGCTCGACGATCTTCGCGAGCGGCTGGCCCGCACGCGCTTCCCCGACCAGGCGCCCGGCGCCCCGTGGGCCTTTGGCACGGACCTCGGCTACCTGCGCGAGCTCGTCACCTACTGGCAGACACGCTACGACTGGCGCACGCACGAGGCCGAGCTCAACGGCTTCCGTCAGTTCACGGCGCCCGTGGCCGGCATCAATGTCCACTTCATCCACGAGGAGGGTCGCGGGCCCGCGCCCCTGCCCCTCATCCTGTCCCACGGCTGGCCCGGCTCCGTGTGGGAGTTTCACAAGATCATTCCCATGCTTACCGATCCCGCGCGCTTCGGGGGCGATGCGCGCGATGCCTTCACGGTGGTGGCGCCATCGCTGCCCGGCTACGGCTTTTCCTTTGCGCCGGGTCAGGCGCGGTTCGGCGTCACCGAGATCGCAGATGCCTGGGCCCAGCTCATGACCGATGTCCTGGGCTATGATCGCTTCGCGGCCCAGGGCGGCGACTGGGGCGGATTCATCACTTCGCGACTGGGAGCAGCCTACCCCGAGCGCCTGGCCGGCATTCATGTCAACCTGCTGTCGCTCCGGCGCGATCTGCCGCGTCCGGAGAACCCGACCCCAGAGGAGCGCGCCTACCTCGATCAGCTCGGCGCGTGGCTGCGCGAGGAAACAGGGTATCAGTGGATTCAGGGCACCAAGCCCCAGACCCTTGCCTATGGCCTCACCGATTCGCCCGCGGGACTGGCCGCCTGGATTGTCGAGAAGTTCAGGACGTGGAGCGATTGCGGTGGCGATGTCGAGCGCCGCTTCTCCAAGGACGAGCTCCTGACCAACGTGATGCTGTACTGGGTCACGGGGGCAATCGGCTCGTCCTTCTGGCCCTACTATGCGCGCTACCACGCGCCCTGGCCCATCGCCGACGGCCAGCGCATCGAGGTGCCGACGGCCTATGCCGATTTCCCCAAGGAGATCATCCGTCCGCCGCGCTCATGGGCGGAGCGTGTCTACAACATCAAGCGCTGGACGGTGATGCCGTCGGGCGGCCACTTCGCCGCCCTCGAGGAGCCCAGCCTCCTCGCCGAGGACATCCGCGCCTTCTTCCGCGACCTGAGATGAAAAGCAGATTCCTTTGAGGGGTACATCAGAAGAAAGAGAGATTCCTTTGAGGGGTACATCAGAAGAGGAGACATCATGAACCTCGGCTTCTCGCTCCCCATGGCCGGCCCCTGGGCCACGCCCGAGAATCAAGTTCTCGTCGCTCA
>DASYTI010000002.1 GCA_036002485.1 Candidatus Methylomirabilota bacterium
CGACATGACCTCGCTCGAGATCGAGGTGGACGTGAACGAGTCCTACATCGCGCGGGTCCGCGACGGGCAGCCCGTCACCGCCATCCTCGACGCCTATCCGGACTGGCAGATCCCCGGCAAGGTTCGCACGCTCATCCCCACCGCGGACCGGCAGAAGGCCACCGTGAAAGTGCGCGCGTCCTTCGACCGGCTCGACCCGCGCATCTTGCCCGACATGGGCGTCAAGGTGACGTTCCTCGGCGACGCGCCGGTCGCGGCGCCCTCCCATGGCCGCGTGCTCGTGCCCCGGACGGCCATCAGCGAGGACGGCGGGAAGCCCACGGTGTTCGTCTATCGTGAAGGGCGGGTGGAGCGACGCGTGATTGGCCTCGGGCAGGCGCGCGGCAACGATCAGGAAGTGATCGCGGGCCTGGCCGACGGCGACCAGATCGTCACGGCCGGCGACAAGAATCTCCGCGATGGCCAGCGCGTGACCGTGAAGCGATGAGCCTCATCGAGGTGCGGGGGCTCGGCAAGACGTACGTGCGGGGCAGCGAGGAGCTGCACGTGCTGCGGGGGCTGACCCTCGACGTCGAGGCCGGCGAGTTCGTGGCCTTCATGGGTCCGAGTGGGTCCGGCAAGACCACCCTCCTCAACCTCCTGGGTGGCCTCGATCTGCCCACCGAGGGCAGCATCACGGTGGCGGGCGACGAGATCACGCGGATGTCCGGGGGCAAGCTCACGGCGTGGCGCGCTCGGCACGTGGGGTTCGTCTTCCAGATGTACAACCTCATCCCCGTGCTCACGGCGTTTCAGAACGTGGAGCTGCCCCTCCTCCTCACGCGCCTGACCAAGACCGAGCGCCGCCGGCACGTGGAGACGGCCCTGGCCGTGGTCGGTCTCGAGGACCGCATGCATCACTTCCCGCGCCAGCTGTCCGGGGGCCAGGAGCAACGGGTGGGCATCGCGCGGGCCATCGTGGCCGATCCCACCTTCTTGCTGTGCGACGAGCCCACGGGCGACCTCGATCGCAAGAGCGCGGATGAGGTGGTCGAGCTCCTGGACCGCCTCGTCGGCGAGTACGGCAAGACGGTGCTGATGGTGACGCACGATCCGCTCGCCGCCAAGCGCGCGCGGGTGACCCGTCTTCTCGAGAAGGGCGCGCTCGTGGACGCATGAAATACGCCCGCCTCATCGTCGCCAATCTCTTCAGGAAGAAGACCCGCACCACCCTCACCGTCGGCTCCTTCGCGGTGGCCCTCTTCCTCTTCGCCCTCCTCATGGTGGTGCACGGGGCCTTCTCGCAGGGCGTGTCGGTGGCGGGGGCCGATCGGCTCGTGGTGGTGAACCGCGTGTCGATGATCCAGCCCCTCCCGCTTGCCTACCGCGACCGGCTCCTGCGCCTGCCGGGGGTGGCGCAGGTGACGTTCGCGAACTGGTTCGGGGGCGTCTATCAGGACGAGCGCAACTTCTTCCCGCAGTTCGCCGTCGACACCCAGGGATACCGGCAGATGTTCCCTGAGTTCGTCCTCGACGACGAGGAGTGGGCCGCCTTTCTGGGCGACAAAGAGGGCGCCATCGTCGGTCAAGGTCTGGCCGAGCGGTTCAAGTGGAAGATGGGCGACCGGATCCCCGTCCGCGGCACCATCTACCCCGGCACGTGGGAGTTCAATATCCGTGGCATCTACCGCGGCCAGCGGGTCCAGGATGACGTCTCGCAGTTCTGGTTCCGCTGGGACTATCTCGACGAGCGCACGGCCGGCCGCAAGGGCATCGTGGGCTGGTACACGGTGCGCATTGCCAACCCCGACGACGCCACCGGCGTCGCCAAGGCCATCGACGAGCGGTTCGCCAACTCCCCGTTCGAGACGCGCACGGATACGGAGAAGGCCTTCGCGGCGGGCTTCGTCAAGCAGATGGGCAACATCCAGCTGCTCATGATGACCATCGGCAGCGTGGTGTTCTTCACGCTCCTTCTCGTCACCGGCAACACCATGGCCATCGCCGTGCGCGAGCGCACGCGGGAGCTGGCCGTGCTGAAGGCCATCGGCTTCTCCGACGGCTTCGTGCTGGCCATGGTGATCGCGGAGACGCTGGTGGTGGCCGCGGTGGGCGGCGGGCTCGGCCTCGGGCTGGCCAAAGTCCTGACCCTGCGCGGGGACCCCACGGGCGGGCTCCTGCCCTTCTTCCATCTGTCGGGGGAGGCCATCGTCCTTGGCTTCGCGCTGGCCGTCGCCGTCGGCGTGATCGCCGGCTTCCTTCCCGCGCTCTCGGCCGGCCGCCTGCGCGTGGCCGACGCGCTCCGCCGGGTCTGAGGTGGCCATCCCTCTCGCCTACAATCTGCGGTCCCTCCGCGCGCGATGGACCTCGACGGTGGTGGCCGTGCTCGGCATCGCGGGAACGGTCGGGGTGTTCGTGGCCATGCTGTCGCTCGCCAAGGGCTTCGAAGCCACCCTGGTAGCTTCCGGCTCCCCGCGCAATGCCATCGTCCGCCGAGCAGGCGCGACGAGCGAGATGGACAGCGGCGTCCCCGTCGACCAGATCCGCGTGATCGTGGATGCGCCGGGCATCGCGCGGGCGCCCGGCCTCGGCTCCCTCGTGAGCCCCGAGGTCGTCGTGATCGCCGCCTTCCCCCTCAAAGGCCGCGACACCGATGGCAATGCGCAGGTGCGTGGGGTGTCGCCCACGGCTCTCGACGTGCGGCCGAGCGTGAAGCTGGTCGCGGGCCGGATGTTCCGGCCGGGGCTGACGGAGCTGGTGGTGGGCAAGAATGTCGCCGCGGCATACGACGGCCTCGACCTCGGGCAGACCGTGCGGTTCGGGGGCGGCACGTGGACGGTGGTGGGCGTGCTGGACGCCGGCGGGACCGCCTTCGACTCCGAGCTGTGGTGCGATGCCACCGTGCTCAAGCAGGTCTTCCAGCGACCGCCGAGCCAGTTCCAGTCGGTGACGGTGCGGCTCGACTCACCGGAGGCGTTCGCGGGCTTCAAGAGCGCCCTCACGTCGGACCCTCGGCTGACCGTGCAGATCGACCGTGAGGTGGACTACTACGCGAAGCAGTCGCAGCAGCTCACCATGCTCATCACCGTGCTCGGCAGCATCGTGGCGGTGGTGATGGGGATCGGCGCGATCTTCGGGGCGCTGAACACCATGTACTCGGCGGTGACGGAGCGGGCGCGGGAGATCGCCACCATGCGGGCCATCGGGTTCGGCGCGGGCAGCGTGGTCGTCTCATTCGTGATCGAAGCGCTCTGCATCGCCCTGGTCGGCGGCGTCCTCGGCTGCCTGGTCGTCCTCCCTCTCAACGGCCTGACCACGGGCACCATGAACTGGCAGACGTTCTCGCATCTGGCCTTCGCCTTCCGGATCACTCCGGCCCTCATGGTCTGGGGCGTGGTCTTCGCCCTGCTCATGGGCCTGGTGGGCGGCGTGCCCCCCGCGCTTCGCGCGGCACGCGCGCGCGTGGCGGTGGCCCTTCGCGAGCTGTAGGAGACGGGGAAGTGGTTGTATTCTTGACGATGCGTGGCGATAGTGTAGGATGGTGCCTCGCACCAACCCTCTCTTCAGGAGCCGAAATGAAAGTCGCCGTTGAGGAGATGAGTCCCTGCAAGCGCAAGCTGCAGGTGGAGGAAGGCCCCGAGGTCGTCCGCGCCGCCTGGCAGAAGGCCTTCTCGCGCGTCCAGAAGGAAGCGCGCCTGCCCGGCTTCCGCAAGGGCAAGGTGCCCTCGAGCATGATCAAGCTCCACTTCGCCGACGAGGTCCGGCAGGAAGTGGCCCGCCGTCTCATCCCCGACGTCTACCGCCAGGCTCTCGCGGAGACCCAGATCAAGCCGGTCGAAGAGCCGGATCTCCAGCAGGTGAGCCTCGAGGAGGATGCTCCGCTCAAGTTCGAGGCGGTGGTCGAGATCAAGCCCGCCATCATCCTCGGCCAGTACACGGGGCTCGGCGTGAAGCACACGCCCAAGCCCTTCGAGGACCGCGAGGTGGACGACACTCTCGAGCACCTGCGCGAGCAGCACGCGGAGTTCCGCACGGTGGAGCGCGCGGCCGATCCGGGCGATCTGGTGCTCATGGACTACACCCTCACTCCCGAGGGCATGGAGGCGCGCCACGAGAAGGGCTATGGCTTCGTCATCGGCTCGGGCGGCGTCATGCCCGAGATCGAGGAAGCGGTGATCGGCCTCGCGGCGGGCGGGGAGCGCACGGTCAATGTCCGCTTCCCCGACACGCACCAGATGGAGTCGCTGCGCGGCAAGTCGGGAGTGGCGCAGGTCAAGGTCAACGAGGTCAAGGAAAAGATCCTGCCCGCGCTGGATGACGAGCTCGCCAAGACGGTGGGCCAGGTCGACACCCTGGACGCTCTCAAGGCCGAGGTGCGTAAGGGGCTGCAGACCCGGCGCGAGAGCGAGAACCGGCGCGCCCTCGAAGAGGCGGTCACGGACGCCGTGCTGGCCAACCATCCCATCGAGGTGCCCGAGGCCCTGGTCCTCCGTCAGGTCGGCCATCTGATCGAGCACACCAAGGAACGGATGCGGCGGCAGGGGATGGATCCCGAGAAGCTGCCCTGGGACTATGGCAAGCTGCTCCAGGAGCTGCGGCCGGGGGCCGAGAAGGCCGTGCGGCGGGCCCTGATCCTGGAGGCCATCGCCGAGAAAGAAGGGCTCAACCCGTCCGAAGCCGACATCGAGGCGGAGATCGAGAAGATCGCCCTCGCCAATAGCCGCCCCGCTCCGGCCGTGAAGCGCATGATGGACCAGAGCGGAGACCTGGCGGGCCTGCGCCATTCCCTGGGCGAGGCCCGTACGATGGAGTTTCTCATCTCGAAGGCATCCGTGGCCGCCTAGGGTAAACTGGGCACATGGCAAAGAGGAGACGTCCGATGGGTTTGGTCCCGATGGTGGTCGAGCAGACGCCCCGCGGTGAGCGGGCGTTTGACATCTTTTCCCGGCTTCTCAAGGAGCGGATCATCTTCCTTCCCACCTATATCGAGGACGAGATCGCGAATCTCGTGATCGCGCAGATGCTCTTCCTCGAGGCCGAGGACCCCGACAAAGACATCAGTCTCTACATCAACTCCCCGGGTGGCTCGGTGACGGCGGGCATGGCCATCTACGACACCATGCAGTACGTGAAGGCGGACGTCGGCACGATCTGCATGGGGCAGGCTGCCTCCATGGGCGCCCTCCTCCTGGCCGCGGGGGCCCGGGGCAAGCGCTTCGCCCTGCCGCACGCGCGGATCATGATCCACCAGCCCCTGGGGGGCGTGCAGGGGCAGGCCACGGACATCGACATCCAGGCCAGGGAGATTCTCCGGATGCGCGAGGAGCTCAACCGCATCCTCCTTCACCATACCGGGCAGACCATGGAGAAGATCCAGCGCGACACCGACCGGGATTTCTTCATGACGGCCGAGCAGGCCAAGGAATACCACATCGTGGACGAGGTCATCTCCTCGAAGCCTACGCCCCGGGCCGTTCCCGAGGCGGCGATGGCGGGCAGGCCGTAGGAGAGACCGGATGGCCGCGCGCACGCGCGAAGGCACGGGGACGCTCAAGTGCTCGTTCTGCGGCAAGAGCCAGAACGATGTCCGCAAGCTGATCGCCGGCCCCACCGTCTACATCTGCGACGAGTGCATCGAGCTCTGTAATGACATCATCGCGGAGGAGTGGGAAGAGGAAAAGAGCCGGGATATCCGGAGCCTCCCCAAGCCCGCCGAGATCAAGAACGTCCTCGATCAGTACGTGGTCGGGCAGGAGCGGGCCAAGAAGATCCTCGCCGTGGCCGTGCACAATCACTACAAGCGCATCGAGGCGGGCTCCGAGGCGGGCGGCGACGTGGAGCTGCAGAAGGCCAATATCCTCCTCATCGGCCCCACGGGCTCCGGCAAGACCCTCCTCGCGCAGACTCTGGCCAAGATGCTCCACGTGCCCTTCACCATCGCCGACGCCACCACCCTGACCGAGGCCGGCTATGTCGGTGAGGACGTGGAGAACATCATCCTGAGGCTGCTCCAGGCCGCCGACTATGACGTGGACCGGGCCCAGCGGGGCATCGTCTACATCGACGAGATCGACAAAATCGCCCGCAAGAGCGAAAACCCGTCCATCACGCGGGACGTCTCCGGGGAAGGCGTCCAGCAAGCCCTCCTCAAGATCCTCGAGGGCACGGTGGCCAATGTGCCGCCCCAGGGTGGGCGCAAGCATCCCCACCAGGAGTTCATCCAGGTCGACACGGCCAACGTGCTCTTCGTGTGCGGCGGGGCCTTCGTGGGGCTCGACAAGATCGTCGAGAGTCGGATCGGCAAGACGGGCATGGGCTTCGGCGCCGAGGTGAAGAGCCGCGAGGACCGGCGGGTGGGCGATCTCCTGGCCATGGTGCAGCCGGAAGATATGCTCAGGTACGGGCTCATCCCCGAGTTCGTGGGACGGCTTCCCGTGGTGGCCACCCTTCACGACCTCGACGAGGCGGCCCTCGTGCGCATCCTGCGCGAGCCGAAGAACGCCATCATCAAGCAATATCAGAAGTACTTCGACCTCGAGAAGGTGCGGCTCAAGTTCACCGACGACGCGGTGTCGGCGGTGGCCCGCGAGGCCATGAAGCGCGGGACAGGGGCGCGGGGGCTGCGCTCGGTGCTGGAGGAGGTCATGCTGGAAGTCATGTACGAGCTGCCGTCGATTCCAGGGCTCAAGGAATGCATCGTCACCCGTGAGGTCATTCTCAACCGCGAGCGCCCCATCCTCATCTCGGAGCCGAAAGAGCAATCCGCCTAGGTTTCTGCTCGACTTTCGTCTCTAGCTGCCCGTTTCAGTATCGCTTCTCAGCACTCACTGCCACCCCCCTGTTCTACTCAGCCCTCGCCTCAGGGCTTCGCCCCTCAGCTCGAACTGCGGCCCTCTCCCCCTCATGGGGGAGAGGGATGTTGGTGGCCTTCTTTCGCGAATTAGGAATCCCTCTCCCCCATCGGGGGAGAGGGCCGCCGTTCGAGCTGAGCGGCACAGCCGCGAGGCGAGGGCTGAGTAAATCAGGGGGCGGTTCAGACGCATGAATTGTCCTCGAGCGGTGCTAATTACGTCTCTTCCCTGTCGGGGGAGGGGACAGCGGGTGCCGCATCCACACGTTGGGCTCCTCGTAGCGTCCCGTATTGCGCCGGACGTCGATCTTCACGGGCTGGAATGCGCCCGGCACCACGTAGGTCCCGCTTTCCGGGAAGCGCAGCCCGGTCCACTCCTCCCAGTGGGCCACCGTGTCCGTGATGACCATGCACTTCGGGGCCACGCGCACGATCTCGGCGCCCATCCGCTGGTGGACGCGGAGCCAGGGATCGAAATGCGTGCCGTCGGCGCGCATCCAGGTGATGTAGCGCTCCATGGGCGTCAGCGGATAGAGCTGCTTGAGCGACGGACGGACGGGGGCGACCAGCGTCTTGAGCTCATGCCGCCGGGCCAGCTCGGCCATGGCCTCGATGACCTTCGTGCTCAGCCCGCGGGCCCGCTGCGTCTCGTCCACGATGGCGGCCAGGGCCGAGAGGGCCGTGGGCTTCCGACCCTCTTGCTTCACAGCCAGACCTCGCTCCAGGATTTCCTTGATATCGGGGGGAAGATCGGCCGTGGAGCCGTCGCAGATGAAGGGTATGGTGTTGCCGACGGCCACGAGAGCGCCCGTCTCGTCCCAGACCCCGAACTGGAAATCGGCGAAGTCGGTGTAGATCCGAGGGAAGAGGCCTCCCGTGCCGTCGCCGTCCCAGAGAAAGCGGGGCCAGGCTTGGCGGTGGAAGTCGTGAAAGCGATCCCTGAGCGCAGGCTCTTCACCGAGCGTGCGAACTTTCAATTCCATGCCACAATGATCCCCGAATGACGGCCCCTCGTCCACCCGCCTCCCGTCGATGAGCCCTGGCACCCTCTACGTCGTGGCCACGCCCATCGGCAACCTGGAGGACATTACCCTGCGCGCCCTCCGGGTCTTGAAGGAGGTCGGCCTGGTCGCCTGCGAGGACACGCGGCGCACGCGCGCGCTCCTGACCCACTTCGGCATTCACGTGTCCGTGACGAGCTACTTCGAGCACAACAAGGCGACCAAGGGCGCGGCCATCGTCAGAAAGCTCGGCGAGGGCGTCTCGGTGGCCCTGGTCACCGATGCGGGCACTCCCGGCATCTCGGACCCTGGATTTCTTCTCGTGAAGGAGGCGCGAGAGGCGGGCATTGTCGTGGTCCCGGTGCCCGGTCCGTCAGCCGTGGTGGCCGCGCTCTCGGCCGCCGGCATCCCCGCCGACGCCTTCGTCTTCGACGGTTTCCTCCCCGTCAAGCCCGGACGGCGTGTGCACCGGCTCGAGGCGCTGCGCGAGCTCGAGACGACGATCGTCTGCTACGAGTCTCCCCACCGCATCCTGGCCTCGCTCGAGGCGATAGGCCAGGTCTTCGGCGAGGTCGAGATCATCGCGGCGCGGGAGCTGACCAAGCAGTTCGAGGAGATCGTGAGGGGAACCCCCGCGGGGCTTCGCGAGCGGTGGGCCAAGGGGCCGGTGAGAGGGGAATTCACCCTCGTCATCCCGGGAGCGACGAAGCGGCCCTCGAGCCAGAGATCTACGAGCGGTTGATGTCCCCGGTCACCGACGAACCCGCGCGAGACCAGGCATGGTGGATGACCGATCGGACCTGATCGAAGGAGAAAGGCTTGCCCAGAACGAAATCCACGCCGTTCGCCTTCGCATCCTCGGGTCCCAGGCGGTCCAGGTAGCCCGTCATGAGGGCGATGGTGGTGCCGGGCCAGCGCTGCTTGAGGCGACTCGCCAGCTCGAGCCCCGAGATACCGGGTAGGCCAACATCCACGATGACCAGGTCGAATCTCCGTGTCTCGAGCTCCACCAAGCCCGACTCACCATCGGAGCAGCTCACCACCGTGTGACCGTATCGGCTCAGTAGCTCGTGGAGCACCTCGCGCACTTCTTTCGAGTCGTCCACCACCAAGATTTGCGCCCCGGGTGAGAACTGCGCCGCGGATGCCGAGGAGGCCGCCACGATCGCCTCCGGAGCGATCTTGGTGGAGTCGGCCGCGGTGGGCAGGCAAATCGTGACGGTGGTGCCCTTGCCGACCTCGCTCTCGACCAAGATCTCGCCGCCGTGTCGGTCGACGATGGCATACGCTCCGCTCAGGCCGAAGTCTCGGCCTTTCTCCCGTTTCGTCGTGAAGAAGGGATCGAAGATGCGAAGGCGCACCTCGTCAGACATCCCGACGCCCGTGTCCGCCACATGGCAGAAGACATGCGACCCGTCCGTGTCGGTGCGGAAGGTGAGATGTCCGCCCTCCGGCATGGCGTCGAGGGCATTGACGGCGATGATGGTGAGCACGTTGCGGAGTTCAGCCGCATCGCCGGAAACGGCGGGCAGGACGCCCATCTCGGCGTGGACATCGCCCGAGATGTGGCGAGCCTCGAGCTGCGCGCTCCAACGGGCCCGGACAGAAGCGGCGATCTCGGACACCAGCTGGTTGAGGTCCACGGGCTGATAGGGACGGGCGGGTCGCGCTCGGCTGAAATCCTGGAGGCGCCGGACGATCCGGGTGCCTTCGAGGGCCACATGCTCGATCATCCGGACCGACTGCACGACTTCCAGGTCCTGCGTCTCAGTGACAAGGATTTGCGCTCGCGCCAGGATGCTGGAAAGAGTGTCGGTGAAGTCATGAGCGACCTCGCCGGCCATCTCGCGGAAGGCACTCAAACGCTCCTGCTGCACCGTCTGCCGATGGGCAGCCACCAGCGCTTCGAGCCGGGCTCGGACCTCGCCGAGGTCCGAGCGTCCCGGCACGTCAGGGTGCCGCGAGGGGGCCGCGCCCGGGTCCAGAGTCACGCGCTCTCCTGTCAGGTCAGCTGTGCGACACCTTCGCCTCGCGGGCGAAGGGGCTCGTGCGGAGCGGACCCTGGAACTTGTGGGCCACCTCGTTGACCAACTCTTTCATCTCGTCCAGGAGCTTGGCCGCGGCCTCTCCCGCCTCCGCCCGCTCCAGGTGGAGCTGGTCATTCTCGGCCCGCAGTTTGGCGACTTCCTCCTGCAATGCGTCGCGCTCTCGTTGCGCCGCCTCCGCGAGCCCGCTGGCCCGTTCCGCCTCTGTGCGCAGCCTTCCCACCTCCTCGCACACCTTCGTATACTCGAGCTGCGCGGACTCGGTGATGGAGCGGTGCCGGGCGTTTTCCTCGCTGAGATCCGTGATCACCTTGATCACGTCCCGCATCTCGTCGACCCACTTCGTCAAGGGCTTCTCGCTTTCCATGCGGGCGGGCTCGACCGAGTTGTCCATTCCCCCTCCTCCTTCTGTCGGCGGGCAGACGCTAACCGCTCCCCGGACGAGGTTCCGGTGCTTCACGCCGGGCGCGCATGGTCAGATTAAGCAACGGCGATGCCACGGAGCAACCTACGGGTAAACAGCCACTTACGTATCGCTCACTTCCCGCTTTTCACAAGAATTGTCAGTTGCGAATCTTTTTGGCGGCGGTGGAGGCGGCGACCGCGCTGATGCTTATACGGGTCGGGCGAACGAAAGGGCGTGGCCGTCGGGGTCGGTCAGGTGAAAGTAGCGCTCGCCCCACGACGCGTCCCGGGGAGGTGCCTCTGGCGTGAACCCCAGGGCGAGGACATGCGCGTACATGGCGTCAACGTCGTCGACGTAGAAGATGACGCGAGCCATACCCGACGAAGGCGGCTGATCGTCGGCCCTCGCGAGGTTCAGGTATCCCTTCCCGACCCGGAACGATGTGAAGGTGCCTGTCTCGCCCCCGTAGGCTTTTGAGAAGCCGAGGGCCTCATAGAACCGCACGGCTCGGGCCATGTCAGGCGTGGCAAACGTGATGGCGCTGATCGAGCGGATCTCCGGCACCCTGAGCAACCCCCGGACCAATGGTAGGCGGGGCAGGGATCGAACCTGCGGCCTCGGCCGTGTGAAAGCCGCGCTCTCCCTCTGAGCTACCCGCCTATGCCTTGTGACTTGACCGAGCTCTTGTATCAGGCAGAGCGAGTCTACATCACCGCGAGAAACGGTGTGCCCTCTGCTGCCTATGCCGATGTTCTCGTATCCCGTATACTAATGGGCCATGTCCATCCCCAAAGCCCTGACCATCGCCGGCTCTGATTCCGGCGGCGGCGCGGGCATCCAGGCCGACCTCAAGACCTTCTCGGCCTACCGTGTCTTCGGCATGTCCGTGATCACCGCCGTGACCGCGCAGAACTCGGTGGGCGTGCAGGGCGTGGAGAACCTGTCCCCGGCCATCGTGGCCCAGCAGCTCCGCTCGGTGCTCGAGGACTTCGGCGTCGACGCGGCGAAGTGCGGCATGCTCTCTGTGGCGCCCATCATCGAAGCCGTGGCGGGCGTGCTCGGCGAGCATCCCATCGACAAGCTCGTCGTCGATCCCGTCATGGTCGCCAAGTCGCGCGACGCGCTCCTCCAGCCGGATGCCGTCGAAGCGCTGATCCGCCGTATCCTGCCCCTCGCCCTCGTGGTCACGCCGAATCTGCCCGAGGCGGAAGTGCTGAGCGGGATCACCGTCTCGAACCGCGACGAGATGGAAGAAGCGGCGCGGCGCATCGGCAAGCTCGGCGCGCGCCACGTCCTCGTCAAGGGCGGCCATCTCAAGGGCGATGCCGTGGACATACTCTGGAATGGGCGCGAGATGACGGCCTTTCGGGTCCCGCGCATCGAGTCGTCGAACACCCACGGCACGGGCTGCACCTTAGCGGCGGCCATCGCGGCCGGGCTCGCGAAGGGCCGCCCGCTCGGCGAGGCCGTGCGGGAGGCCAAGGCCTACGTCACCAAGGCCATACGCGAGGGCTTCGCCCTCGGGCGCGGGGTGGGCCAGCTGCGACACTTCTTGACGGAGTGGTGATGAGCGACGAGCAGACCGCCTCCGATCCAGAGCAGGAGCGCGCCCTCGGCAAGATGTCGTTCATGGAGCACCTGGGCGAGCTGCGCACGCGCATCATGTGGGCGCTCGGCTCCGCGGCCGTGGGGCTCGTCATCGCGTTCTTCGTCACCGATCCCGCCATGCGCTTCATCTCCAAGCCGCTCGCGAAGATGCATACCGAGCTCGTGTTCACCTCGCCCACGGAGGCCTTCTGGACGTGGATGAAGGTGGCCATGGTCCTGGCCATCTTCATCTCCATGCCCGCCATCCTCTTCCAGGTCTGGAAGTTCGTCTCCCCGGGTCTCCACGCGCACGAGAAGAAGTACGCCGCGCCCTTCATCATCGTGGGCTCGCTCCTGTTCCTGATCGGCGGCGCCTTCGCCATGCTCGTGATCATCCCCTACGCCTCGAACTTCCTCGTCACCTTCGGCCAGGAGAAGGGCTGGAAGCCGATGATCACGGTGGCGAACTACACGGATTTCGTGATCAAGTTCGCCCTGGCCTTCGGCCTCGTCTTCGAGCTGCCGGTGGTGATCACCGTGCTCGCCCTCATCGGCGTGGTGACCCCGCAATTCCTCTCGAAGAACCGCAAGTACGCCATCCTCATCAACTTCATCATCGCCGCCGTGCTGACCCCGACGCCCGACATGATTAACCAGACTTTGATGGCGGGGCCCCTCTGCATCCTCTACGAGGTCGGCATCATCTGCGCCCGGCTGGCCGTCAGGAAGCGCACGGCGCCGCCCCCGCCCACCGAGACGGCGGCCACGCCATGAGCCCGCTCGACTTCATCTCGCTCGACCTGCCCGAGCCGGTGCTGGAAGGCATCCGCGACGCCGGCTTCGTGGCGACCACCCCCATCCAGGAGGGCACGCTGCCCCTCGCGCTGAAGGGCAAGGACGTGGCCGGCCAGTCCCAGACGGGCACGGGCAAGACGGCGGCCTTCCTGATCGCCGCCTTCACGCGCTGCCTGCGCCATCCCGCGCCCGCCAAGAGTGGGCCGACGGCGCCCCGCGTGCTCATCATCGCGCCCACCCGCGAGCTGGTCGTCCAGATCGAGGCGGACGCGCGGCTCCTGGGCGCGCACACCGGGCTGCGCATCCTGGCCGTGTACGGCGGCATCGACTACAACAAGCAACGCGAGGAGCTCCGCCAGAGCTGCGATGTGCTGGTGGGTACGCCGGGGCGCCTCATCGACTATCTCAAGCAGCACGTCTGGTCACCGCAGCGGGTCGAGGTCCTCGTCATCGACGAGGCCGATCGCCTGTTCGACATGGGCTTCATCGCCGACCTGCGCTTCATCCTACGCAAGCTGCCCAAGCCGGAGAAGCGGCAATCCTTCCTCTTCTCGGCCACCCTGTCCTTCCGGGTCATGGAATTGACCTGGGAGTTCATGAACAACCCGACGCAGATCTCGGTCACCCCGCTGCAGAAGACGGCCGAGAACGCGGTCCAGGTGCTCTTCCACGTCGGGAGGGAGGAGAAGTTCAATCTCCTGCTGGGCCTGCTGAAGCGCGAGGGCGGCAGCCGCATCTTGATCTTCTCGAACACCCGGGAGGAAGCGCGGCGGCTCGAGGATCGGCTGGGGCGCAATGGCTGGCAAGCCCGGGCCCTCACGGGCGATGTCGACCAGAAGAAGCGGCTCAAGATCTTGAACGATTTCAAGGACGGCGCGCTGCCCATTCTGGTGGCCACGGATGTCGCCTCGCGGGGACTCCATATCGAGGGCGTCACCCACGTCGTCAACTGGGACCTGCCCCAGGACCCGGAAGACTATGTACATCGCATCGGCCGAACGGCGCGCGCGGGGGCTTCGGGCGACGCCATCAGCCTGGCCGACGAGGCGGGCGCGCTCCAGATCGAGCCCATCGAGAAGTTCATCGGCCAGAAGATCCCCGTGGAATGGGCGGAGGACGAGTGGTATTTGCCCGAGATCAAACCCACCAGCGAGGAGCGCCGGCGCTATGCGGAGGAGAAGCGCGCGCGCATGGCGGCGCGCGGCGGGCGTCCCGGCAGCGGCGGGCGAGGGGGGCCGGGCGGAGGCCGCGGAGGGCCGAGCGGCGGCCACGGCGGGCGCCGCGCCGGTGGCGGCGGCCACAGCGGTCATCCGCGGGGGCGGGGCGGCCGCTAGTTCGTGGCGGCGAATACAATCGAGCTTTCGCTCCCTCAGGCCGAGCGCGCGCTCGTCGCCGCGCTCGCGGCACCCTGGCGCGATCTGCTCTATGTTCCCGGGTCCGACTTCACCTCACCGCTCGAGCCCGCGCTCTTCCGTAGCGCATTCGTGGTGATCCCGGCCGACGGCCCCGCTGTCCGTGTCTCATCGATGGTCATGCCGGCTTTCGGAGCCGAGCTCTGCCGCGTGCAGCTCGAAGCGCTCCCTGCTTACCGAGTCGAGATGCTCGGATCGTTCTTCGACCCTCGTCGGCGTGGGCAGATCTACGTGATGGGCCGCGAGCGCGAGGGGCCCGCCGCGCAGCCACCCGGTCACCCGGGCTGGGCCTACGAAGGGCCGTCGCTCGCCGATCGGCTCGGCCGCGTCGAGCGCGTGAGGGTTCTCCGCGAGCGAGTGGCCGCGCGCCTCGACGGCCAGCCCGTCGGGTGGACGGCCGACCGTGGACTGGTCGTCGACGTCACCGGGGACCAGCCCTGTCTCCTGCTCGCTTCGGCCCGCAGCGCCGAGGAGGCCCTCTTCGTCCCCGTGCCGCGCCTGTACCGGGCGCTGCTCGGGGCGGCCGCGGCGCCCGGAGCGACGGCGCGGGAGCTCCTGGGCTACGGCGACTGGGCCGGCGACTTCGAGCTGGCGCTCGAGACGGTCGGAATCAAGGCAAGCTGAGCGTGCCCGCGGAGGACGAACCGGCCAGGTACATCGTCCCGTGTCTCTTCCGGTCGCCGCAGATCGTGGAGTACCACCGCGAGCTGGTCGACGCGATCGCCGATCGATTCGGCTTGAGCTTTACCCAGGGCCAGCGGATCCCCGCTCACTTCACGCTCAAGTACCACTTCATCACGAATGAGATCCAGCGGGTGGAGGGGCTGCTGGAAGACTTCGTCTCGCGATACTCTTCCACCCCCGTTGAGGTAGGAGGGTTCGGCCATTTCGACGAGGATGTTGTCTTTGTGCAGGTGCGGCTTTCCGAGGGCGCGCAGCGCGTCCTCGCGGGATTGTTCTCGGCGCTGAGGACGCTGTCATGGATGCCGTGGAGCGCTCACGACGCCGAGCGTCTCCATCCCCACATGACGGTCGCGGAGTTGTGCCGGCCGCGGTTCGCCGAGGTGTGGGAGTTCGTCAAGACGCGCGAGCGACGGTTCGCCGCTCAGCTCGACAACGTCACGATTCTCCGGCAGGTCGGAGAAGAGGAGGGCATCGACCGGTGGGCTGTCCACAGGTCCTTTACCCTCGTCGGCTAGGAGCGGCAGCGGCCGCCTGTCGATGTCAGGGTCTCCCGCGCGCAGGATGAGGGCGAGGACCCCCGTCTCGTAGATCTCCTCGAGGAGCCAGAACCCCCCGAAGACGAGCAGCCAGACCTGCTCGAAGACCGCTCCGACGGCGAGAGTGGTCAGGCACACCCCCACGATGATGCCGCGAAGCCCCCGGACTACCCAGAGCGAAGCGCGCGGATCACCCGCGCACCGGAGTCCGCGTGCGAGCAGCCGGACGCCCCGAAATCCCGTCCAGGCACCGCCGAGAGTCGCCAAGATCGCCAGGACGACCACACCATGTCGCATGACTCATCGTCGATGCCGGGGCGGGCAGATTCAATTACCTGCGAGGTAGGCCGATCGGTTTGCCGATGAGGCCGAAATGTAGGATTGTAAGACCTGACCCCATGGCGGAGTTTACGATCTCGACGGCTGGACGACCAAGGAGCTGATCAATGCCGACCGCGTCAGCGCGCTCCGGTAATCGCCGCGCGCGCGCCGTGCGCGCGGCGCGGACACCGGCGAAGACGCCGGGCCCGCGCGTGGTCCGGCAGCCGCCTTCCCGCACCTTTGACGAGCGCGCGTTCCGGAGCGCCGTGGGCCGCTTCGCCACGGGTGTGATCGTCGTCACCGTGGGACCGCGGCGCGATCCGCGGGCCATGACCGCCAACGCCTTCATGTCGGGATCACTCGAGCCGCCGCTCATCGTCGTGTCGGTGGGAAGGACGGCGCGGATGCACGAGAGGCTCAACGGGGCGCGGCGGTTCGGCGTGAGCATTCTCGACCGGGAACAGGAGCCGGTAAGCCGCCACTTCGCGGGCCAGGCCGTTCCGCATTTCTCGCCGGAGCTCGGGGTGCTCGCCGGGGTGCCCGTGCTCGCCCGCGCGGCGGTGGTCATTGCCGTGCGCGTCGAGCATCGCTACGCCTGCGGGGACCATACGCTGTTCGTCGGAAAGGTGGAAGAGCTCGCGGTGAACGAGGGGGCCGTTCCGCTCGTCTATCACAATGGTCGGTACCGCGCGCTCGAGGCGCTGTCCGCGACGCCGGACACGAGTCCGCAGTCGTACCCGTCATTCTTCTGAGACGAAAGGCACACCGTCGTGCAGCGTCGCGTCCACCCGTAGGCCGGCTCGCGGCCGACCCTCCCGGCACCCGCTTGACAGGCTTGGTGGCGTCTACCCCTGGGTCTCGGGCTGGCGCGTGGATTGCCACGCGATCATGCGCCAGTGCTCGCCGGCCTTCGCGTAGACGGCCAGGTAGCGGACGGTGAAGCGCTGCTCCTTGCCATCTCGCTCCACGTGCATCTCCGACACGCCGTTGACGACGCCGATGCCTCCGTGAACGCGCGCCTTTCGCTCGCGGGGCGCGATGCCGCGATAGTGCGGCTTGCCGGCGCGGAGGTTCGCGATGTGCTCGGTCTTCGACTCGAGCCGCGCGGTGGAGTGAACGTAGGTCAGGTCGTCGGCCAGCGCCGCGTCGAGCGCGGCCCAGT
Organism: Candidatus Methylomirabilota bacterium; assembly: GCA_036002485.1. Taxonomy (NCBI): domain Bacteria; phylum Methylomirabilota (SeqCode); species Candidatus Methylomirabilota bacterium. Next base: position 16,779 of record DASYTI010000002.1, read on the forward strand.
CACCGCGCCGCATCGCCTCGAAGCGGCGGTCGTCGGCTCGCAGGACGTCGGCTTCGACCACGGTCAGCTCAGTCGCTATTGTCGCCATGACACCCTCCTCTGCCCCCCAGGATTCGTTTCACGCGGGCTCCCGGGCGGCGCAACGTGGTGATCCTAGCATGCGACGCGCCGCTCGGGATGCGACTTGTCCATTTCTTTTGGCGCTGAGGTTGCTACACTTTCCTCGTGCATCACGACAACCCCTCCGCCAAAGAGGAGAAGACGATGCGTCCTGTTCGCCTTGTCGGCTGCGCCCTGCTCGCCCTGCTCGCGGTCGCCACCCCCACCGCGGCGGCCCCGGAAGGCCAGATGACGTGGGGCGTTCACATCTCACTCGCGCCGCAGTGGTTCGATCCCGCCGAGACCCAGGGAATCATCACGCCGTTCATGGTGATGTACGCGATCCACGACGCGATGGCGAAGGCGATGCCCGGCAACGCGACGGCGCCGAGCCTGGCGGAGTCGTGGCAAGCCTCGGCCGACGGGCGCATCTACGACTTCACCCTCCGCAAAGGCGTGAAGTTTCACAATGGTGACCCCCTCACCTCTGCGGACGTGAAGTTCTCTTTCGAGCGGTACAGGGGCGCCTCCGCCCAGGCCCTCAAGGACCGCGTGGCCGCGGTGGAGACGCCAAGTCCGCTTCAGGTCAGGTTCCGCCTGAAGAACCCCTGGCCAGACTTCATGACGTTCTACACAGCAGCCAGCGGCGCCGGCTGGATCGTGCCGAAGAAGTACGTCGAGAAGGTTGGGGAGGACGCCTTCAAGAGGGCGCCCGTGGGCGCCGGCCCCTACAAGTTCGCCTCGTTCACGCCCGGCGTCGAGCTGGTCATGGAGGCGTTCGAGGGCTACTGGCGCAAGACGCCGAGCGTGAAGCGGCTCGTCTTCAAGGTCATCTCGGACGAGTCGACCCGCCTGGCCGCGTTGAAGCGCGGCGAGATCGACATCGTGTATTCGATCCGGGGCGAGCTGGCCGAAGAGCTGCAACGGATGCCCGGGCTCACGCTGAAGCCGGCGGTCATCCAGGCCCCGCAGTGGGTGAGCATGCTGGACCAGTGGGACCCAAAATCTCCCTGGCACGACAAGCGGGTGCGGCTGGCCGCCAACCTCGCCATCGACCGCAAGACGATCAATCAGGCGATCACTCTGGGCCACTCGAAGCTGACCTACAGCATCATCCCGAGCACGTTCGACTTCTACTGGTCGCCGCCCACCTATGCGTTCGATCCCCCTCAGGCCAAGAAGCTGCTCGCGGAAGCGGGCTACCCGAACGGCTTCGACGCGGGCGACTACTACCTGGACATCTCCTACGCGAACGTGCAGGAGGCGATCGCCAACTACCTGCTGCAGGTGGGCATCCGCGCCAAGCTGGTCTCGCG